>CANROV010000124.1 GCA_947632315.1 Candidatus Gastranaerophilales bacterium | reverse complement strand
AATTTTGTCTAAAGTGTTCATTTATTTTGTCCTTTCCTTTATTAGTAACCGTTTTCAATCCATTCACGTACTCTGAACTTAGCACCTAAATCGTTTGCGATTTTTTCGCATGCTTGTAAATTCAGATGTCTGTTTTTATATCCTTCCACGACTGTTGCCGTTACTGCAATTTTTTCATCAGCGCACGCTTTTATAAATTTTTTAACTTCTTCATAAGCACCTTTAAAATTCGGCTTAGAAAGTTCATCGTATTCCTTTTCGTTTTCACCGTTTAAGCTTACTGAAAATTCATCAATCAAGCCTTTTAATTCCGGCAGAACATTCCTTTTATAAACATAATTGGCGTGTCCGTTTGTATTAACACGCAATTTTGTATTTGGATATTTCTCTTTTATATATTTTGCTACTTCCTTTAAAACTTCAAGTTTTAACATTGGTTCACCGTATCCGCAAAATATTATTTCACTTGAAAGCTTATCTTTCATCGCTTCTAACTGTTTAATAACGTCATAAGCGTTAACATTTTCGGTACTTAAGAACAAATTCGTACCTACAACATCATTTTTTATGGAGCGTATACAAAATATACAGTTGTTTGTACATTTGTTCGTCAAATTAATATATACTTTTCCGTCTAACAAATACGCTAAATTATAGTCTGTCATAATTAATTATCCACAGATAAATTGTGCCACAAATAAATAGTGATAACAAGTATTTTTTTAAATTAAAAAATAAACTATTTTTTTGTTACATTTAGCCTAAAAAAAAGTTTTATGTTATCTTATAAAACATGATAGATTTACTAATTTTGTATACAGTGAGGAACAGACCAAAAACGATTTATTCTATTAGAAAAGAAATAATCGAAATTTTTGGTGCTTTTACCAAACCCAGTATCGGTACTATTTATCCTGCTTTAAAACGCTTATTAACTGCTAATGCTGTCGGCTTAGAAGAAATAATGTCGCAGGGCGGTAAAAAATCTTCTTATTATTCTTTAACTAAATCAGGTAAAGAATATTTTAAAGAGGTGTTTTTTTCATCAACAAGAGAAAATCCTTCTCTGTTTTATTTAAATCTTCAATCCAGACTTGGCACTATGTCCATGCTAAATGAAGAGGACAGAGTCCGTTTTGTCAGTGAAATTTTAAAAAAAGTTGAAATAAATAAATTTGAAATTGAAAATCAATTAAAAGATGAGTTTTTAGAACTTGATTATTATCAAACACAGATGTTAAAGCATACTTTAGAAGAATTAAAATCATTAGAAGCATACATAAAAAATTTAAAGGTAAATAATGACGGCTAAAATTGCTTCAGTAGTGAAAAATTCTATTGCTGAAGAGCTTGGAATTAAGGCAGGCAGTGAACTTTTAAATATTAATGGTAATAAGCTCAGAGATTATATTGACTATCAATATGCCGTTATGGCAGAAGAACTTCAATTTGAGATAAAATTACCTGACGGAAATATTGAATGCTATGAAATAGAAAAAGATTTTGAAGAAGATTTAGGTTTTGTATTTGAATCTGCAATATTTGACAGGATAAAACCTTGTGCAAATAACTGTATATTTTGTTTCGTAGACCAACAGCCCGTTGGTTTAAGAGAATCTTTATATATAAAAGATGATGATTACAGGCTTTCTTATCTGCAAGGAACTTATGTTACACTTACAAATCTCACAAAAAAGGATAAAGAACGTATTGCTTCTCAACATTTAGGCCCGTTATATGTTTCTGTTCATACTACAAATCCTGAATTAAGAGCAGAAATGCTTAGAAATAAAAATGCCTCAAATCTTTTGAAAGAACTGGATTTCCTAAAAGAAAACGATATTCCTGTTAATACTCAAATTGTCTTATGCCCTTCTTATAATGACGGAGAAGAACTTAAACGTTCTTTAAATGATTTATGGAAGTATAAATCTATTTTAAATTCAATAGCAATAGTACCTGTCGGAATAACAAAGTATCGAAAAGAAAAATTGAAGCAGGTTACAAAAGAATCTGCACTTGAAACAATTAAAATTGTTGATGAATTTAATAAAAAAATAAAAAAGAATATTGCAAGTGTCTCGGATGAATTTTTCTTAATTGCAGGGCTTGAAATACCCAATAAAAAATATTATAACGGATTTAATCAACTTGAAGACGGTGTAGGTTCATTAAGATGTCTTATTGATGATTTTAATAAACGCTTAAAAAAAGCACCTAAGAGCATAAACGAAAAAAAAGAATACACAATTGCGTGTTCCGTTAGTGCTTCAAGTGCATTTTACGATTTCGCCGAAAAATTAAATAAAATAAAAAATGTTAACCTTGACGTTCATCCGATTAAAAGTGAATTTTGGGGACAAAAAGTTAATGTTGCAGGCTTAATTACCGCCAAAGACCTTATTAATCAGCTGAAAGGCAGATGTTTTAAAGATGTTATTATCCCTTCTATAATGATAAGACCTTATACTCAGGACTTTTTAGACGGATTAACCGTTCAAAATGTTGAAAAAGCTCTTGGGGTAAAACTTCATATACAAGAGGATATTTACAGCACAAAAGAACTTTTTGATTTGTTATTTAACAATATTCACTAAACAAAAATGGGATTTGATAATTCTTTTTTTATATCCTCAACAAAAATATGCTCAATGGGAGAATTATCGTCTTTCCTTAAATATACTTCTTTTATTCCTGCTTGAACAATAAATCTTTTACACAAAATACATATAAAATTATGTCCGTATATATACATAATTGCATTTTGACATCTGTCCTGCCCCGCTTGAATTATTGCATTTTGCTCGGCGTGTATGCTTCTACAGGTTTCATATCTTGTTCCGGATTCAATGTTATTTTCTATTCTGTAGCATTTGCCTATCTCAGCACAGGATATGACTTTTGAAGGCGTTCCGTTGTACCCTGTTGCTTTGATTTTTTTATCTTCACCTACAATAACAGCTCCGACATTTGCTCTTAAACAGTTTGACCTTGACGCACATGTCTTTGCTATCTCTAAAAAATATTCATTCCATTCTTTTACCATATAAATTCCATTTTTTCTTATAATAACAGATTATTAATTTCATTCATATTAAATGATAAGAATTTGTAAAGTTTTTTGTAAAATTTAAGGATTTTATTAATATAATAATATTAGTTGCGTTTTTATTGAGGCGGGATTGGATAAATCAAATACCGATAATTTTAATATTTATTCCAATAGTGATAAAAAAATATGGATTAGCACTACGGCTTATCGTATTTTGTTTGTTTTTCAAGCTCTGTTAAAGAAAAATAGAAATAAAAAAGAATTATTAGAACTTATTTCTCAAAATAACCTTATAAATAAAGCTTTGTCCAATGATACAATCGGTGCTACAATCAAAACATTGAGAACTGCCGGCTGTGTTATTAACAGACCCCTTAAAGAAAATAATTATAAATATGAAATAATTTCTACTCCTTTTAATTTGAAAATTTCAGATGAAGAATTTGAAATTTTACTTGAATTAAGAAATAAATTCTACTTGGAAGCAGATTGGCAGGATGTGTTCTTTATTAATGATTTGTATGAAAAAATTTTTAGTATGACTAAAAATGATTTATTTATTCAGCAAGAAAAAGATACCAGAATTTTAAATGATATAAATAGAAATTTATTGTATAAACTGACTAATCATAATGTAGTTGGAAAAAAAATCAGAATAAAATATATTTCACCTCAATATGGCGAAGAAGAATTAGATATTGTTCCTAAAAAAGTTAATTTTGAAAATGGTAAATTGTATCTTAGATGTTTTAACTTTAAGTATAATGTTAATAGTATTTTTCATATAGTTAGAATTGTGGATATAGTTGATTTTTGTATTGATGAAAAATTTGAGACGGAAAATCATTATGAAGTTGTGTATGAATTATCAGGTTCTTCAATTTTCGATTTTGAACCTGCCGATTATGAGTATGTCTTAGAAAAATCAAAAGGCTTTATTAAAATAAAAGCAATAGTAGATAATGAGTTTTCATTTATTCAAAGATTGTTACAATTTGGCAGTGACTTTAAAATTGAATCACCTGATTTTTTAAAGGAAAAAATATTAAACATTATTATTCAAGTTAGAAAAAGGTATGAAAATGACCTCAACGGATAAAAATTATGATACTGCTTTAAGATTGTTGGAAGTACTTAAAATACTTCAAGAACAGGATATTTCAAAAAAAGATATAATTGAAAAATTAAAAGTTAATAAACAGTTTGAAAGTGTTTATACTAATGAAGCTTTCATTAAATACTTTAATACTTTAAAGTTAGCAGGTTTTGTTATAGAAAAAAATAAAAATATTTATAAACTTAAAAATGCCGTTTTTTCCGTAGATTTAACTAAAAACGAAGTAAAAGTTTTTTGTGACTTGATTAAAACTATTAATAAATTACATAATGAACATAAAGAAAATATTGCAAAATTTTCAATAAATAAAATTATTAAATTTTTAGATAAAAATTATCAGGACGAAATTATTTCCGAATATAAAAAACCTCATAATAATCTCTCAGATGAAGATGGGATTATATCGAAATTTGAAAATTTAAGAAAAGATGACCTGTTAGTTATGATTACTTATTATAATAAAAGTAATGAAATTAATACAATTACCGTAGAAATAAAAGAAGTAATCAAAAAGAATAATTCAGTGCAAATACTTTGTTATGACAATGAGAAAAAAAGACATAAAAGAATTACAACTAATTCAATAATTAATGTACAACAGCTTCATTTGAAAAACAGAAATTCTTTTTTTAAAGATAGTGTTACCTTTAAATTATACGGTAGATTAATTAAATTATACAAATTAAAAAGTAATGAAAAAATGCTTGATTTGTGTAAGGAGTATGTTGTAATAGAAAATATTAATGAAGATAGAGAGCTACTAATGCGCAGACTTTTAAAATACGGGGCAAATTGCAGAATAGTTAAACCTGAGAGTTTTAAACAGGAATTTATAAATATGACTGACGAAATTTTAAGAAAGTTACAGTAAGGTACTATTAATGAAAAATATAGCATTAATTCCACTAGATAACAGACCTGTATGTTTTCAGCTTCCAAGACAAATAATACAATTATCGCTTGATTACAAATTGTATATACCTAAAAGAAACTTGCTCGGTGATTTGACTAAAACAGCTGATTATAATGCTATATTGGATTGGCTTGATTCCCTTAATGATATTGATATAATTGTTATTTCTCTTGATACAATTGCTTATGGCGGATTAATTCCTTCAAGAAAAAGCTCTGATAATCTGTCAATTATAAAATCAAGGATTAATAAATTGGTTGATATACTAAAAAGTAAAAAATCCTCCGTATTCGCTTTTTCAAGCATAATGCGTATTTCAAATAATAATATTAATGAGGAAGAAAAAGAATATTGGAAAGATTACGGTACTAAGTTATTCAATTATTCTTATAATTTCCATAAACATGGTATTACAAAAACAGATATACCATACAATATACTAAACGATTACCTGAATACACGAAAACGTAATTTTGAAATAAATAAATATTATATTGACTTAAAAAAACAAGGAATATTTGATACTTTAGTATTCTCCAAAGATGATTGCAGTGAATTCGGACTTAATGTTATCGAAGCTGAAGAATTAAAAAAACTTTCAGCTAATGATAAAAATATCTTTATAAAAACGGGCGCTGACGAAATACCTTTGACACTTCTTTCAAGAGCAATTAATTTATCCGATAATATTAAAATTTCAATCCGGTATACTCATCCCGAAAGTATATCTAAACTATCCAGATATGAGGATATTTCCGTCCGTGAATCCGTTGAATCTCAAATTGAACTCGCAGGGGGAATTATATCCTCGGACGATATGGCTGATATGATTTTGTTGGTTAATAATTTCCCGAATGAACAGGGCGAACTTGTTATGGATATTAAAGAAAAATTATATTCCGGCTCTATACAATTACCTGATAAACCTTATTTTATCGCTGATATACTTAATGCAAA
>CANROV010000123.1 GCA_947632315.1 Candidatus Gastranaerophilales bacterium | reverse complement strand
GATTTTGATTTAAAGCCATTAGTGGAAGAACTTCTTAAAAATAATCTTCTAAAATTTAACGGTTCATTAAGGTTTGTAGGTGGTGAACCTTCATTAATGAATGAATTTGATTGGCTTATTGATTTGTTTTCTGCACATAATGTCCCTGAAATTTATGTGCCTACTTCAGCTATCCGTTTATCAAAAAGCTTATGTAAGGCACTTGAGAAGGTTAATGACGCTGCAATTGTTGCCAGTGTGGATTCGGGTTGCAGTGAAACTTTTGAAAAAATTAAAGGCACTAAGTTTTTTAATATTGTTATGAATAATATGAAAACTTATTTATCCCATGCCCGTTTAAAAAACTTTGTAATATTAAAATATATCCTGCTTACGGGATATAATGACAGTGCAAAAGAAGTTGAGATGTGGCTTAAGAATTGTAAAGATATGGGGATTGTTGAAGTTCAATTTGATTCAGAACACTCAGTTTCAGCTTCCGAAAATTGTGAAAACAAAAAATATACAAATCGTACAATTAAAATGCTGAAATTTGCGGAAATTACCGCAAAAAAATACAATATTAAAGTGACTTCATTTTTGGCGTTTATGAATAGGGCTCATAGAATTTATGAAAAACAAATGGTTTTTTATAATGAGAATAAAGAGAAATTTACGGATTTATTCTTAAACGGAAATGAAATTGACTCGGATAAATATTATAAAGATTTACATATTAATATTGATAAAGATTTCAGCCGATTGAACAATATTGATAATTTAATAAAAGAAGAAAAGTTTGCACCCTCAAGAATTGCATTTTTGACTTCAGATTATAAAGAAATAACCAAATCACCAAATTTTGAAAATACTGCAAAGACACTACTTAGACTTGGTTTTGATTTGAACTTTGAAACAAAAAAATACAATACAATTATTGAAGAAATAATAAAAACCAGTTATTCCGAAGTAAAATTAACAGGATTTCATTTTCCTTGGCTTATTAATAAAAATGAAATTTTAGGAAGGATTGTATGAATATAAATAATAGTTTTGAAATAATAAAAAAATTGTTAACAAATAAAATTTTTTTTACTTCTGTTAATATATTTTGTTTGCTTCTAATAGCTATTTTTATATATTATAAATTCAGATTTTCATTAATTTGTAATGATGATATTTTTGAAACTATGTTAGAACAAGTGCGATTTGCACATGGACGGTTATTTCCCGTTACAATAGTATATATTTTTATTAGGTTAATACCTGATATTTTTAATATAAACTATCAAGACTTTGCATTTGTTGCCTTATTCTTAAAAACTTTAATAACATGTTTTTTAATTTATACAGTAACTCTTTCATATTTTAAATTTAAGCCTCAAAATTTTAGTATTGTTTTCCTTAGTGTTATTACCTTTTTAACGTTATTTTCAACCCTGATACAAATTGATTTTGTATGGGCTTATGATACATTTATTTTCTTTATTGACTATATCGGGGTAGTCATTGTTTATCTTTTAGCCTGGTATAAATTATCAGATATATATATAAATAAAAAACCTGCTAAAAAGAACGATATTTTTATATTGTGTTTATTATCTTTTTTAATAGTTCAATGTAATGAACTCCTTTATATCAGTTTCTTTATACTTTTACTGTTATTATTTATTGAATCTCATATATTAAAACTTAAAAATAATAAATATATAGTTTATCCTTTGATTGTATTAATTTTAACCTTCTTCCCGGTGATATTTTCAAACGGGTCAAAAGATATGCTTGAAGCATATAATATTTCAATTTTTAATTTCCAAAATATTTTTCAAATAAAAGATTTTACTATATTATTTTTAAAAAAAATATTTATTTATAATCTTTTTCTTATAATTCCAATAATTTTTTCAATGGTATTATTATATCTTAATAAAGAAAAACAAATTTTTAAGTATTTTTTGTATTCCAATATGGGCTTTTTATTATTTTTATATGGAACAATATTACTGCCTAAAACGTGTGTATATACCCAGCTGGCTGATAAATGGTGGTTCTTGTGTCCCGGTTTAATGATTGGATATAGTATATTTCTCTATTCGGGAAGTTTATTTTTGCTTGGATATATTTCTATACTTAATATAATAAATAAACTTAAATACTTATGTATTATATTATTTTGTACGGGATGTTTATCACAAATTATTATTCATTTTGATATAAATAAAATTATTTGCCTGCATTCTTTTCAAGGGGTAAGAAAAATGATGTATATAGATGATAAACTGTCTTTGTTCTATATCAATAAAGGTAAAACTATCGTCTTACCTGCTTATCAGCCATTTTATCTCTTACCGGATGTTCATCCCTATGATCTTGCGGCTTCCCCTGAATTTTATTCTCAAATATTTGATAAAAATCGTGCAAGATACTTAATATATTTAGAAAATAACTATAACGTCAAAGTTAATGTCGGAGTTACGTTTAAAAATAATGAAACTGCAATTAATGAATATCTCTCGGAAGGGGGGATTTTGACAAAGGAAGAACTTCGTAAATTAAATTTTTCCGATATAAAACAGTAAATTATTTTTTATTTCCGAAAACAAAATGCAGTTCCGAGCGCAGTCTTGTTATTGGTGATATTTTTCGGCAGTTATAAACTTTGTTTTCAATAATTGCGTCAGCCCATGGTTCACTTTGCAAGTTAAATCCTAATTTCTTTGCCTGTTTTTCAAAATATGAATAAGCTTTTATAACGGATGATTCTATTAATTGATTTTTTGTTGTATCCATTTTGCTTTCGTGGTGATTTACGGCTCTTGCTACAGTCCTTACCCCAACACTTTTACAGACTTCAAAAAATTTATCTATTTCTTTTTTGTTATCATTTACATTTGGAAAAATAATATATTTTAATTTTACTCTGTTTGATTTTTCTTTAGTATCTTTAATATATCTCTTTATTGTTTCAACCACCTCTTCAAATTTATCAACTCTTTTTATTCTTTTATATGTTTCACGGCATCCGCAGTCAAGTGAAATACATATCATATTATTATTATCAGCTTTTAACATTTCACTTATGACGCTTTCATATTTTATTCCGTTAGTTAATACTTCCATTCTGCAATTTTGGGTTAAAAGAAGTTTTACAATAGCGGGAAATTCTTGAAGCATAGTGGGTTCTCCGCCCATAAATGCTATAAAAGACTCTGAATTTAATCTTCCTTCTTTTATTAGTTTTTCGATAATCGGCAGGGAATCATAATCATCACTTTTTTTGACTCCGTCATGAAAGTTAGAACCGACTGAACAATAAAAACAAGAAGCATTACAGTGTTTCCAATTAAAGACAGTTACTCTGAAAATTTTTCCGTCAAAATGGGCATTGTTGACAGTGTTCGGGTATTATCCCCCGCTTCATTTCTTCAATAATTTTTAATCTCCGCTCTTCATTTTTTTCAAATGCATTTTCTTCGCTGTAGTGTATATAATCAGGGCCTTCCCATACCTCGTTACAGTATTTAAAACCGTTAAATCCTAAATCTATACTGCCTAATATGTGATTACAGCATTTATATTTCATTTTGTATCCTTTTTTTTACATTATAACAAAATAACTTATTTTGTTATATATTTTAAATTATAAAAGGAAATTTCGTTGGTTTTCTAACGGCGAAATTTTGGAAGGGTTCTTTAAGAAGAAAATTCCATTCCTGCCCATCTCCGAAAAATTAAAACGAGAAAACATTAGGAGTGTGCGGCAAAAATCAAATAGAGGTTCTTATGAGTGAAAATAATGCAATATGTACATTTCCGTTTAATGCCGCACAAATAAGCATGCAAGGCGAGGTCTTTGTCTGCTGTCCTCCTTGGTGTAATAATTATTCTTTCGGTAATATTTATGAACAATCTTTTGATGAAATATGGAATGGGGATAAAGCAAAGGAATTTCGCAGACAATTTATTAATAATAATTATAAATATTGCAATTTGGACTTGTGCGTTAAAGATTGTTCTCAAAATATACAGCCTTCAGAAATTGCGCCTAAACCTAAAACCTTTATATTCTGTTATGATTCAACCTGTAATGTAAAGTGTATTTTCTGTAGAAGCTGTCATCAAAAACAAGATTTATCATATTTTGATGAAAATATGGATGAAATAATTTCAAATATGCTTGAAAATGCTGAAAATGTTGTTTTGTCAGGAGTTGGAGAAGCTCTGTTCAGTCCTCATTCAAGAAAATTAATAAAACGAATTTCGGAAATGTTTCCTAATATTAAATTTTCACTTATTTCTAACGGGATTTTATGTGATGAAGAAAATTTAAAACAACTCGGAATTATTGATAAATTGTTATCCATAACCATTTCACTTCATGCCGTAAAAAAATCCACCTACGATAAACTTGTTAAAAATGGCGATTTTGATAAAGTAATGAAAAATTTAAAATTTCTTTCCGAATTAAAACAAAACGGCAAACTTGACAGGTTTATATTAAATTTTGTTGTAACTTCATATAATTATAAAGAAATGCCCGATTATATTAACATGGCCGAAAAATTTGGAGCTACTGTTGGATTTTTGGAACTTCTTAAACTTGATACAAACGAAAATGTTTATAAAGAACTTAATATTTTTAATGAAAATCATCCGAAATATAATGATTTTGTAAGAGTTATGAAAAATCCGATTTTTCGCTCGGGTAAGTGTACTATTAATGATTCAATGTTAAAAATTAATGTAAATAAAAGGGGAAAAAATTTAATGAAACTTCTAAAAATATTAGCTGTAAATATACTTTTATTAAGTTTAATTGTTTTTATTTTTAATTTTATTATTTTTTATATGGGCATAAAACAAGATCCAAATTCAAGTATGTGTAATATAACTAGAATATTTGATGACTATAAAGGATTTATGTTACGAGATATTAGTAATAATGAAACTTATTCTGTTTTAATAAAAAATAAATATAACTGGTATAGAAAGACCGAAAATATAAATTCTGAAAAACCATCCGTTATATTATTTGGTTGTTCATTTATTTGGGGAACAGGTCTAAATGATGAGGAAACATTTTCATACCAACTTGGAAAGTTGACCGGAAGACCAATATTTAATAGAGCATTAGGAGGCTGGGGAGTACAGCATATGCTTTACCAACTAAAACAAAAAGAATTCTATAGTCAATTCAAAAATCCTCCCGAATATATAATATATACTTTTTTCCCCGGACACTATATAAGAATGAAAACTCCTGTAAATGAAGTATATATACCATGTTATCTGGTATTTTATAAATATAAGAATAAAAAATTTATATTAAGAAAAAATACCTTTTTAAATAGTAAAATTATAATATTACATTTCTTAAGAAATAAATTTCAAAATGTATTTGAAACAAGAAAACGTTATAAAAAGAAAGTTGATTTCGAGTTATTTAATTATTTGCTTGAAAGTAAAAAAGAAATGGAAAAGCATTGGCCAAATACTAAATTTGTAGTATTTTTGTATGAACAACCTTACAATGATTATATAGAAAAGAAATTACAATTGAATAATTTTATAATAATTTCCAACAAAAATTTTCAAATTAACCCTGATGAACAAAAATATCGTTTGCTGGATGCTCATCCCAGTGCATTGTATTGGAAAGATGTGACGCCAAAAATAGTTGAAGTATTAAAATTATAAAAGTTTATATTATAATATTTATATAATAGTTACGAGGAAAAAATATGGCATATTTATCTTGTGAATTCGTTGAAAATGGAATGTGTTTTATATATGACGCTGCTGTTTTATGTTCTTATTCAATGTGTATGAAATTTGAAGCGATTAAAATCATTGAAAATTATAAAGGGGAATTGTTTGATTGGGATAAAATAAGACAAATAAAACAGGAGTATCGTGACAGATTCGCAAAAAATGATATCCCGCCTATTTGCCAAGGTTGTCCAAGCTTAAAAGTTAAAGATTGGGCCGGTGATATGCAGTTAAAGTATATTCTTATTAACCACTGGGAAAATTGCCCGCTTGATTGTATATATTGCCATACTCATGAACGTAAAAAAGAACTGAATAAAATGAAACCCTGGAAAATTCTTCCTGTTTTAAAAG
>CANROV010000122.1 GCA_947632315.1 Candidatus Gastranaerophilales bacterium | reverse complement strand
ATAAGCGAACAGAGCCGTTTCTGTCATTTTTCAATACATCAATTAACGGATCAACTGCGCTTGCGTCGCCCATTTCGCCTAATACTCTTGCCGCATTATATCTAACCTTTTCCGAATTACTTGTTCTTAAGTCATTTAATAATTCATCAAAAGATTTTTTTGCTTGCTTTTTTCTAGAGTTCACACTTATTGTCATTCTTCCTCCGACAAAAAATTACTTACTTACCACCACTAATATATAAAAAATTTTGATTTCAGATAATTGCTTAAATATTATCTATACTTTACAAAACATTTACATTTTTTTGGATTTGATAAAATGTAATGAGGACACTTTATCGGTTTGTGTTCTATTATAATAACATATTTTTTTAGAAATTTAAACACTTTTTATAAATTTTAAACGTATATTTATTAATTGTTTTTATAATATTATGTCACTTTAAGATATATCAGGAAATAAATTTTAACATTTTGTTACACAAATTGTATTTTTTTGATGTATGCTTGTAATATATTGGTGGAGTTTTTGCTTTTATGAGGAATGCTATAAAAAAATTTCGGCTTGTTTTTGATTTGTGCCGAGGTTATTCCCTTCCTATATCATTCATGTCTTGGCTTATACCTTTCGTTTTTGCATTGTTCGATAATGGGAATATCTTTTTCGGTTTGATTTCTCTTATAGGTATTTTACTTCTGCATATGGCTTCAAATTTATTTGATGATATTATTGATTATTTAAGAGAAATTAACGCAATAAAAAAAGGCTTAAGGAATAATTTTAATTTCCAAGAAGGTAAATGTATTAATATTTTAAACGGTAATGTAAGTCTTAAACAAGCTTTTATTATAGACTTTTTGCTTTTTTTTATTGTATGTATTACAGGTTTATTTTTTATAATAACTTTCGGATTAAAATTATTTTATATAATTATTCCAACCGCAATATTATGCCTTTTATATCCAATCTTAGGATGTTTAGGTTTTGGAGAAATTCTTATTGCAATTATATTCTCTCCGTTACTTTATTTCGGAGTATACTTTGTTATGACGGGGAATTTTTCTTATAATATTCTCTTATTATCCATATCTACCGGCTTACTTAGCGTAGCTATATTACATAATCATATGCTTCTTGACTATAAATATGACAAAACCAACAGAAAAATTACTCTTTGCAGAATCTCGGGAAGCGAGAAAAACGCTTTGATTTTACTTGCTATATTCATTTTTTCAGCTTATTTTAATTTATTATTATTTATTTATTTAGGAAAATTAAGTTTATTCTATTTACTGCCTTTTTTAAGCATACCAAATGCTTTAATCCTTTTAAAAATTATGCACACGCATATTAACAATCCTGAAGAAGAAATTAAATATAATATATTTATGGGATTTATTAAAAAAACTGAAAATACGGATAATTGTAAAAGAAATTTCCTTACAAAATTTTTAACCGCGCAAAATCTTATGACATCATTCACTTTATTATTATGCTTATCCATAATTGCAGATAAGGTTTTTAATTAATGTATATAATAGAACAAATAACAAAAATTTATCTAAAATTAAAAAAGAGGGAAAAACAAATTGTACTTCCCGACAATAATGACATATATGAACTTGAAGATGCCGTAAGCTGCCAACATAATTTTATGCCCATTGACTCAACCGGAAATATTTTAGCCTGCTCAAAATGCGGATTTCTGATTAATAAACAAAAATTAAAAAAGAAAAAAGATTAATAAGGACTTCTTTTAAACAGTACTGTATATTTATCTTCACCATAATAAACAGTTAAAATAATATACTTAATTTCCACTTCGACATTAACTAAAGATTTAGGCGGTTCAACTCTTAAAGAATCTTTAGCCGTATTGTAAAACTTTTTTCTGACGGTTGACGAAAATTTTTGCCACGCTGTTTTTTTTATCTGCGGGGTATTTGCCTCATAAAAATTTAACGGTGTTGCTTCCTTTTTTACAACGGGAATAATGTATGAAACTTTTCCGTTTTCTTTAAAAAGAAGATAATCTTTTCCCCCCAGAGTTCTGGGAGTTAATAAATAATATCCCGGCGGTATTGTTATATTTTTAAAATACAAATCTGCAGATGTTCTAAATAAAGGATACGGCGACCAAGCATATTTTATTATATCTTCATCCTGATACGGGTCAATTCCGTTATAGAGCTTTGACGGAAACAGTTCTGCATTATCATACAAATTGTCATAGTTTGAATCAGCGTAACATATCAGTGAAGAACATATTATTAACAGTGTTAAAATAAACTTTTTCATATTTTATATATTAATACTTTTTTATTATTTATCAAGATAAACTTATATTCATGATAATATAAGAATATCCGAGAAAATTTCGCTCACGTCACTTATTACAAAATTTTAAGTCAGCAATTTTAAAGCGGATTGCAAGCAAAATGCAGCACCGGATTAAATAAATGAGGTTCAAAGGAGATAGTATGAAAACGGCAAATCAAGATATAAAACCGATAACTACCAAAATCAATTCTAACGGCAATATTGAAATTGGAGGCTGTGATTTAGTCGAGCTTGCAAATAAATATTCAACGCCGTTATATGTGTTTGATGAAGCTACAATCAGAGGAATAACAAAAAGTTATAAAGAAGCTTTTAAATCGTATCCGAAAATGAATATGATGTTTGCCTCCAAAGCATTTATGACAAAAGCAATATGCCGAATTATGGAGGAAGAAGGGTTCGGTTTGGATTTATGTTCGGGAGGAGAAATATATACTGCACACTCGGCAGGATTTAACATGGCTAAAACACTTTTTAACGGTAATAATAAATCATTTGATGAATTAAATATGGCTTTAGAATACGGGGTCGGTACAATTTCTTGCGACAATTTCTTTGAACTTGCCTTGTTAAATAATATAGCTCAATCTCAAAATAAAAAAGTACGTATTTTATTAAGAATTACTCCGGGGATTGAATGCCACACTCACGAATACATTCAAACAGGGCATTTGGATTCTAAATTCGGATTTGACCTTACTCAAATTGATGAGGCAATTGAATTAATCAAAGATGAATATTTAAATCTTAATTTAGTCGGACTTCACGCTCATATAGGTTCGCAAATATTTGAAAAACAAGTTTATTATGATGAAATTGATGTAATATTTAATGAAATAAAAAGAATAAAAGATAAATTTAATATTGAGCTTCACGAAATAAATATTGGAGGCGGACTGGGTATAAAATATACCGAAGATGATAAGCCGATTTCAATATATGAAATAGCAGAAACCATAACGGAATCAATAGAAGTACATTGTAAAAAATATAATATTGATGAACCGGTATTGTTTATTGAACCGGGCAGAAGCATTGTAGGTACGGCAGGAGTTACATTATATACTGCAGGAAGCTCTAAGCAGGTACCTAACGGAAGAAAATACCAAGCCGTAGATGGCGGTATGTCTGATAACCCGAGACCAAGCTTATATCAAGCAAAATATACCGTTGAAATAGCTAATAATCCGAATGGAACTCCGAATGAAACAGTTACTATTGCGGGTAAACACTGCGAATCAGGAGATATTCTCGCCAAAGATATTATGCTTCCCGAAATAGAAGAAGGAGATACAATCTGTTTCTATAATACAGGAGCTTACGGATATTCCATGTCAAGTAATTACAACAGAGTTTTAAAACCTGCTGCCGTACTTGTAAATAACGGAAAATCTGATATTATAATAAATAGGCAGACTTATGAACAATTATGTGAATCTGATATAATTCCGGATAGGTTAAGCAATAAATGTTAAATACAATATTGGATATATATAATAAATTTTTCAGCAGTGAGGTATTAAGCTCCTATGAAACTCTTTCGTGGCAAGATATTTCCCAGATTCTGTTTATAATTTTTGTTATAATTTATATTTATATGCGTTTTATAAGGAATACTCAAGCAGAAAAACTTATCAGAGGAATTTTATTCTTTGTAATTACGGCTTGGTTGTTTAGTGCAATACTTATTTTCTTTAATTTTAGGATATTGGGCCAGATAGCACAGTATTTATTAATAGGTATACTTTTATCAATGGTAATAGTTTTTCAGCCGGAATTAAGAAAACTGCTTGTACATCTGGGACAGACTAATTTTGTATCAAAGAACTTCTTTAACTTTAAAAATAACAGCCACGTTCAAAAGACAAACGTTATAAAAGAAATAACCGAAGCCGTAAAATATTGCAGCCGTGTTAAAAGAGGCGCTTTAATGGTTATTCAAAAAACAGAAGATAAATCATTATACAATGAAGTAGGCACAAATATAAATGCTGATATTACTGCTGAACTTATCCTAACCATATTTTTCCCGAATACTCCGCTTCACGACGGGGCTATGGTTATTCATAATGATAAAATTCTTGCGGCAGGAGTTTTATTACCCTTAACGGAAGATCCGAAATTAAGCTGGAGATACGGCACACGACACAGAGCCGCAATAGGCGCAAGTGAAATATCAGATTCTGCTTGTATTGTTGTTTCTGAAGAAACAGGCGACATTTCTATTGCTATCGACGGTATATTAAAAAAATATGAAGATATCACAAAATTTAAAGAAGATTTGGAAAAAATAATCGGAAATGATAAATCAAATAAAATGGAAAATGCATTTCTAAATAATATATTTAAGTTAAGAAAGAAATAATATGAACCCGATAAAAAGAATTTCAGATGAAAAATTGTTTGCAGTATTAAGAATGTCAGAAGCAGAAAAAACAAAAGATGTTATAAATGCAATAACAGACGGCGGAATAAATATTGTTGAAATCGTTATAGACACACCGGATATGGTGAAAGTTATAGAGGATATATCAAAAAAAGATACAAAACCTTTAATTATGGCAGGAGGAATAATTACCCAAAGACAAGCACAAATAGCTATTAATGCCGGGGTAGACGTTATTGTTTCCCCTGTTTTTCAAATGAATTTGGTTAGATTATGCAAAAGCCAAAGAATTCCTTTAATAATGACGGCAACAACACCAAATGAAGCTTACTCGGCGTGGAAAGCAAGAACACAATTAATTAAAATTTCACCTGCACACCCTATGGGCGGTGCTGAATATATTGAAGACATTTTAAGACCAATGAAATTCATAAATATTATTGCGGCAGGAAGTATTAAAATTGATGATATTCCTTCCTACTTAAAAGCCGGGGCAAAAGCTGTAGGGATAGGAAGAGCTCTTTATAAAGATGCTGATTTTAATGAAATTACAAGACGCTCTAAGTTAGCTAAAAGTAAAACAGAATAATTTTTTTGAGGATATGATGACAAAATTAATATTTGAAAAAACCGTTCCGGGTACTTGTGGTATTTGCCTTACTGATGAAAATATCAATTTTAATCATATAAATAAAAAATATCTTTCTGAAAATAAAAATACAATTCTGCCTGAAATAACAGAACTCGAAGTTATGCGTCATTATAAAGAATTATCGGATAAAAACTTCTGCATTGAAAAAGGATTTTATCCTTTAGGTTCTTGCACAATGAAATATAACCCGAAAGTAAATGAAGTTTTATCTATGCTTGAAGGCTTTACAGAGCTTCACCCTATGCAAGATGATGAAGATTCTCAAGGCGCTTTAAAATTAATGTACAAATTAGGTGAAGCATTAAAGAAAATAACAGGCATGGATGCAATAACACTTCAGCCTGCGGCAGGCGCTCACGGTGAACTAACAGGAATGATGATTGTCAAAAAATACTTTGAAACAAAAAAAGAGAACAGAAAAAATGTAATTATTCCCGACTCTGCTCACGGAACGAATCCTGCAAGTGCTTCAATGTGCGGATTTAATATTATTGAAATCAAGTCAAATGAGAAAGGACAAGTTGACATTGAAGCGTTAAAAAGTGTTCTTGATAATAATACAGCCGCATTAATGCTTACGAATCCAAACACCTTAGGTATTTTTGAAGAAAACATCAAAGAAATATCAAAACTTGTACATGAAGCAGGCGGGCTTTTATATTATGACGGAGCAAATATGAATGCAATTATGGGATATACCAATCCCAAACTAATGGGATATGATATAGTTCATATAAATCTGCATAAAACATTTTC
>CANROV010000121.1 GCA_947632315.1 Candidatus Gastranaerophilales bacterium | reverse complement strand
ATTATCAGCAAAAGAAAAAGCCCAATTCCAAACTATATCTGGACAAATTATTGAAGAAAATTTAGCCAATTTGATAAAAACAGAAGAATATAAAAATATGTCTGATGAGAATAAAGCAGATATTGTTATTGGTACAAGACCGATTGGTTCAATAAAATCATTTTCACCGTTAAAGAAGTTTCTTCAATATTTTGGTTCAAAAATTGTCAGACTTTTAAGCGCAACGGCTACCGAAGATGCTCCAAGCGGTTTTAGGGCTTTTTCCCGTGATGCGGCTTTATCCATTAATGTTTTTGATAACTATACTTATACAATTGAAACGGTCATTCAGTCCAAAACAAAAGGACTTCATATTATGTCCGTGCCTGTCAGAGTTAACAATTCATACAGAAAATCACGACTTGTGAAGAATATTTTTCAGTATATACAGAGAAATTCTTTTACAATACTAAGAATGTTCATTATATACAGACCATTTAGATTTTTTGCATTTATTGGCAGTATTGTTACGCTTGTCGGATTGTCGCTTTTGGCAAGATTTTTGTTCCTTTATATTCTTGATGCTGGGAATGGACATATTCAATCGTTAATTATATCTTCAATATTAGTAATTACAGGATTTCAAATCTTTATTTTCGGTATTATAGCTGACTTATTGGCTATAAACAGAAAACTTATCGAGGATGTTCAAGTCAGAATAAAAAAACTTGAAAGTAAATAGTTATATATTATAAGTAAACCGACTAAGATATTTTACATTAAAATATAAATATAATTTTCTTATGAGAATTATATTTATAATTATTATTTTTATGTTTTTTATATTGCCGTCAAAAGCTGAATTGATTGATGTTATAGATGACTATACACAATGCTGTGAGAATGAATCTTATAAAACATTCTCCCAGATGATAAAAGGCTCTGCCAGTTATTCTGATTTAGAAAAACAAAAAGTTATAGATAGAGAAGTTTCTTCTGAACTTAATTCTAATTTTATTTATATGGATTTAAAAAATTGTATTGACTTGGCCCTTGGAGAGAACTATGAAATAAAAATAAGAAGAGCAAACAAAGGAGAAGCGTATTGGTTGAATAAAAATGCTCAATTTGCACTTCTTCCGGATATATATTACAACTTCGATATAAAAAACCTTGAGGGGCGTTATTTAGTCGGCGGTATTGTTGCAACAACTACACATGAAGTTCCCATTCAAAGTTTGGCTGTTCTTGAGTGGTCGACTATTAATCAGGGAAGATACTTCTTTAATTTGGCATTTAGAAGAAATATTCTTAAATCGGCAAGGGCAAATCTTGAATTTACAAAGGATGAAATATTATTAAATACTATACAAGCATATTATGACACGTTAGAAAAAAAGATGGAAATAGAAGTCCAGAAAATAAATCTATATGACAGGATTGAACAATTAAAATATACTGAAGCAAGGTTTGAAAGCGGACTTGGAACATTGTACGATGTAAAAAGAGCGCAGGCGGAATTGGCGGGTGCTCAGCAGGATTATGCAGAAACTTTATATTCTCTGAGAATTAATCAATCCAAACTTGCATTGGTTATGGGAATAGAAGTTCTTGACGCAATTTATCCTTTTGAAATTAGTGTTGACCAAAGAGAACTTGTTAATCCTGAGTGTGATGTTGAATGTCTTTATAAGCAGGCACTTGAATCAAGAGAAGATGTTAAATCAAAAAAAGCGGAAATTCAGGCATATAGAGCGCAAAGGAACATGAATTATACTGATATTATTCCTGCTGTTACCGTATCATATCAAAATGGTTTGGTAGGTACAAAAAATTCAGGATTAACCTCTCATAACAGTTTGACTCTTGATGTAAGAGCATACTTGGGAAAAAATTTGCTTATGGGTACAATAACACAAATAAAAGCTGAAACAGAGGTAGTTAAAGCAAAAAAATTAGAACTTATTAACCTTGAACGTGAAATAAAAGCAAATATTATAAGTGCATATTATGATTCAGAAAATGCGCTTAAAAAAATCAAAGCGGCAAAACGAGAAGTAGAAGCTGCCGATATAAGTTTAGATTTATCTTTAACAAGTATGAAGGCAGGTGACGCTACTTTTATTGATGTTATTGAATCTCAAAATATAAAAGTTCAGGCAAATTTAAATCTTATAAAAAATATGATAGAATATAATAAATCTCAAGCCAGATTACTTTTTGAAATCGGAATAATCAGTCCTAAAAATGTGCTGAAAGATTATAAAACACTTTATTAGTTTGCAATAAGAAGGATAATATGAATATAATCAAAGAATTTTTATTTAAGTTAATTACAAAATCTTCTGATATGGAAAAAGAAATTTTGGAGCAATCCTTTATTATAAAAAAAATTCTTAAAAAATATGTATCAAGTTCGGGTAATATCAGTATAATTCTCCCTGATAACGTAAAAAAGATAGCAATAATAGGAAGCGGGTCATCTTATCATACTGCATCGATTGCGGCACATTATTTTAGAAATTATGTAAAATGTTATGCTCAGGCATACTACGCAAGTGAGTATTGTCTTAGCGAAAATCCCGAGCCTGATTCTTCTACTTTATATGTTTTTATTTCACAATCAGGCGAAACATCTGATACAAATATGGCTTTAAATAAAGTCAGATTAAAAACCGATAAAACACTTGCTATTACAAATACTATTAATTCTACTCTTTATAATAATGCAAAATATAAAATATTAACTTATGCAGGCAAAGAAAAGTCTATTGCCTCGACAAAAGCAGTGTCTGCCCAGCTCTTCTGCTTGTTCTTAACGGCAGTTAAACTTTTACAGTTAAATGAAATGCCTTTCGTTGACACTTTATCTCAGCTAAAGTCAGTTCCTGACTCCATTAATAACGCTTATAAATTTTTATCGGAAATAATAAGCTACTCTAAAAAATTAAAAATTTATGATAATGCTTCTGTTTTGGCTTCAGGCATGTTTTATCCGCTTGCAAAAGAATGCGCACTTAAGCTTAAAGAGACTTCATACATTAATACAACAGCATATCCGACAGGGGAATTTCTCCACGGTCATATTGCCATATTAAATAAAAAATGCGCTGTTATAATTTTGATTAACAACAGTAATATTGAATTTACAAAAAATGTACTTTGTAAAATCAAAAATGAATATTCATCTGATTTATTAATTATTTCGGCTTTGCCTCTTGAGGATATCAGACAAAATAATATAATTTCTGTAAATACAAAACATGATATTGAATTTTTATTTACTTCTTTGGTAATACTTCAATTATTGGCATTTAATACCGCAACTGCTTTAAATCGGGATGTTGACAGGCCAAACGGACTTACTAAAATAGTAAAATAATAAATAATTGTAAAAAATTATTTAAGAATGAGTAAATTTTTTTATTGACAAGTTTTTTATATATGGCCATGCAAATAAAAATTAATAATATTTTAAATACTATTCCAAATATATATCCGAAACGATTTGTACCGGTAAAAAATAATCTTTCGCCGTTAGAGAGTGATGTTGTAACTTTTTCAGGAAAAGGGAAAAATTTTTCGGCTACCGATATGATATATTCCGCTTCGGAAAAGCAATACAGAGAAATTTCAGCTAATGCGGCTCCTGCAGTAACTTATTTAGACAATTTACTAAAAATTTTATTACAGGATCAAATGATAAATAAAGATGATATTACTACCTCAAACAATCCTATATTAGAAATAAAAGTAAGAAGTAAAACTCCGTCCAGTATAAGAGAAAAAGTTGTTTCTAATTATTCAGCCATGCTTAAAAAGGAATTTGATTCTTTCATTAATGATACATATGATGCATTTTCACAATCGTTCAGAAAAAAAGAGTCTGAAAATGCGGATAAAATAAAAGCCGTATTAAAAAAGAATCTTAAGGAAATGCTCGCAGGTTCTGATAATCCGTTATATTTAAATGCAAATATTTATATAAAAAATTTATATAACTCTGTTTGTGATTACTTTTGTCCCACAAATAATGAAAAAGCTTTATTAGATAATATTATTGAAGCTTTTCAAGAAAAAGGACAAAAATCTCATAATATTCAAAATAATGCATACGTAGACCCCCGAACAGATTCCGGAATTAAAAATTATGCCCAGGATATTGTAGGTGCAAGAATTATACTGGATAGGTGCGAACCTAAAGATATTATTAATATAATTCAACTTCTTAAAAAAGCTGCCAATATAAATATTGAAAATAGTAATGTTCCGCTTTTAAATATTAAATCAGTAGAATGTTTTGTACCTGATGAAAAGAAACTTCCGCCTAATTCCTCTCTTTCAGATTATACCTATGCACCTGATTATCTTTTAAAACAATTAGATCCTGAATATAAGAAAGGAACAAAATCAAAATCAGGATATTTAGCAATACATATTAATGTTGATTTATCAAACAAAATATTAGGTTCTGTAGATAATAATTCATTAGGTTACAGCGGTGAAATTCAAATTATCGGAAAAGATGTTGCTGCACTAAAAACTGTTGAGGACTTATGTTATAAATTAAAAGATAATAAACAGAATATTAATCCTATATTTACTCCGTTTAAGGAATACTTTTTCAAGTTTTATAAAAGTAATGTAAAAAAAGCTTTTGATAATTATACATATGCATTATATCTTCATCAAAGACGAATCCCCGCAGGGTGCAGTGAATCATCATTCCCTTCAATTAAAGATTTAGGTTTTCAAGGCCAGGTACCTGAAGAATTAGATTTTAATGTGTTAAAAATGAATTATGATAACTGCTGTGAACAAGAAACACGTTCATTGAAAGACGCTATACCGAAAAATAAAAATTTAAAAAGAATTTCTCAAAAAATAACGAATGAAATTAAGAAAAACCTGGATTCTGTTAATTAATTATATTTTTTCATTGTTCTCTGCATAATCGGTGATAAATAAGGAACATAAAAAATTCTGCCCAATACTATCCCTATAATGATATATGTCAACACTAAAAATACAAATAAACCTACAATGCTTAATGATAAATTGAATATTTTTATAATTTGAAATTGTAATATTATATTAATAGCTGCGGCAACAAAGTCTAATAAAGGAATTTTTGCCAGCAGAGATAATATAATATCTAAGGTTAAATTAAATATAGCAAGCAATACGGATATTACTATAGATTGAATGATATTATATTTTAAAAAGAATTTTACTTTATTTCTTGTAAAATAGGCAAACAGTAACCATAAAAGACCAACAATACCCATTGTTATATATGAACAAATTGATATTATCTTTTCCAGAAGATTAATTTTTAGACTATCGTATTGCACTTATGTATTTCCTTCACTGTATTTTCTTTCTATAAATTCTTGTATAATTTCGATATAAATGAGTTTTAATTCATCATTATCATTATCAATATCAATAGCTTGTTTATATAAAGAAATAGCAGATCTTAAGTCCTTAAGCATAACATAAGTATTTCCAAGAAGTGTATATACACTTAAATTTGCAGGTTCTAACTCCAATACTTTTTTATACAATTCAACAGCTTCTTCATAGTGCTTTTCACTGCAGTATAAATTGCCTAAAAGCATATATGCGTTAACTAAATTAGGATATTCCTGAATTGCTTTATTATAAATATCTATTGCTTTTTCAATATTTTTTTGTTCATACAGAGATATGGCATAGCATAAATATTCCTGATAAGAATTATCAGATAAATATATAGCTTTTTCGAACAGTTGATTAGCCGTTTCATAATTTTTGTCAGCAGAATAAGCGTTAGCTGTATATAAAATATATCGTTGATTATTCTTTGAAATATTACAAGCTTTATTAAACAACTTTATTGCTTCTTTATACTGGAACTTTTTCATTAAAACTAATGCAAGATTAATATAATTCTCAGCATCATTCGGTTCAAGCTTTAAAGATTTTTCATAATAATTTATTGCTTCATCATAGTTTTCTCTATCCTGATACAGCATAGCTATAGCCGAATAGACTTGAGAATTATTTTTATCCATATTTAAAGCTTTAATATAGTTCGACATAGCTTGCTTAAAATCACCAAGTTCAGCGTATGCGTTACCGAGGTTAAAAAATACAGATATATTATCTACACCTAAACCTGCTG
>CANROV010000120.1 GCA_947632315.1 Candidatus Gastranaerophilales bacterium | reverse complement strand
AAAGAAATGGCAATTGAATTGTTCAAACCATTCGTTGTTAATAAACTAATTGAAAGAGGTTTTGTACAAAATATAAAATCAGCGAAAAAGAAAATAGAACGTTCAGAAGCTGTAGTATGGGATATACTGGAAGAGGTAATAGACGGACATCCGGTATTATTAAACCGTGCGCCTACACTGCACAGACTTGGTATTCAAGCATTTGAACCGGTTCTTGTTGAAGGAAGAGCCATTCAGTTACATCCGCTTGTATGTACGGCATTTAACGCAGACTTCGATGGTGACCAGATGGCTGTACACGTTCCGTTATCAATAGAAGCACAATCGGAAGCAAGAATGTTGATGTTAGCAACAAATAACATACTTGCACCTGCAACCGGTAAACCTATTATTGCGGCATCACAGGATATGGTTTTAGGTATGTACTACTTAACACTTATGGCTGATGATGAAGAAGATAAAGAGCTTAAATACTTCTACAGTTTTGAAGATGCAATTGCAGCTCACGAAACGGGTGTAATAAGCTTGCACGAAAGAATAGTTGTTCGTGATGAACATAATGAAAGATTTGAAACAACAGTAGGAAGAATT
The DNA here is from genome assembly GCA_947632315.1 of Candidatus Gastranaerophilales bacterium. Taxonomy (GTDB): domain Bacteria; phylum Cyanobacteriota; class Vampirovibrionia; order Gastranaerophilales; family Gastranaerophilaceae; genus Avigastranaerophilus. The sequence continues at coordinate 5,577 of CANROV010000120.1, read as the reverse complement.
ATTTTTAATGAAACTGTAAGAGATGCAATTTTTGCTTCATAACCATGGAAATTACAAAATAATTGTTTCTAAATAAGTAAAGGTGAAAAAATATTATGGATACATTACTACATAAAAATACAAAAAAATCATTTGACTTCATCAATGAACAGGTGAATAAAAAATCGATTAACAAATTGTTAGCACAAGTTTATCTGGAATTTGGCGGAGCTAAAACTGCAAATTTAGCCGACAGACTCAAAAATTTAGGGTACAGCTATGCTACAAAGTCAGGGACAACAATATCAATTGCAGATTTGTCAGTTCCTGCAGATAAAAAAGAACTTTTAAATGATGCTGAAAAAGAGATTGAAAAATCAACACACAGATATTTAAAAGGTGACATAACCGAAGTAGAAAGATACACAAAAGTTATAGATACCTGGAGTGAAACCACATCAAAATTAACGGAGAAAGTTGTTGAAAATTTTGACAGATTGAACCCCGTATATATGATGGCATTCTCAGGTGCAAGAGGTAACTTATCACAGGTATCACAGCTTGTAGGTATGAGAGGTTTGATGGCAGACGCACAAGGTCAAATTATTGACTTACCTATTAAGTCAAACTTTAAAGAAGGTTTATCTGTTACCGAATACATCATTTCATCATACGGTGCAAGAAAAGGGCTTGTAGATACCGCTTTAAAAACAGCAGACTCAGGATACTTAACAAGACGTCTTGTTGACGTAGCTCAGGATGTTATAATCCGTGACCACGACTGCGGAACAACTCATGGTATTATGATGAGTGATATATCTGACGGTGAAAAAATTGTTGCTCCTTTGACTGAAAGATTACTTGGAAGAACAATCGCAGAAGATATAAAAGACAAAGAAGGAAACGTTATAATCCCTGCAAATACAACAATTAACAGAGATGATATAAGAAAAATTAAACCTTTAGATTTACATCAATTAAAAGTACGTTCACCTTTAACTTGTGAACTTGAGTATGGAATTTGCCAAAAATGCTACGGCTGGGCTATGACAACTCAAAAACTTGTTGATGTTGGTGAAGCAATAGGTATTATAGCTGCTCAATCCATTGGTGAACCAGGAACACAGTTAACAATGAGAACTTTCCATACCGGCGGTGTATTTAAAGGCGCAGGTGCGATGAAAGAAATTATCTCAGATGTTGACGGTAAAATTGTTACAAAGATTTTTACAAGAGATTTGAGAACAAGACATGGTGATAACGTTGCTATAACTCTTCAGGAATCGGATTTAGAAATAAAATCAGGTACAAAAACAAAAAAATATCATATTCCGTCAGGTGCTATACTTTACATGAATGAAGGTCAAGAAGTAAAGAAGGGCGATAAAATTGCAGTTTATGAACCTGTTTCTGGCGGAGACGGAAGCCGTTTAACAGAAAAAGCAACTAAAGATATTACTTCCGATTTATCAGGTGAAATAGTATTTGAAGACTTTGTAGCTGATGAAAAGAAAGACAGACAAGGGAATATCTCCAGAACAGCAAGTAAAAACGGTATTGTTTGGGTTCTTGGCGGAGATGTTTATAATCTTCCCGGCGGTTCAAATATACTTGTTCAAGATGGTAAAGCTGTAAAAGAAGGTGAAAAGCTTGCTGAAATCCATGTTATATCAGAACATGGCGGTGAAGTCAGAATTGGTAATAATTTAGTTGTTGAAGATGTTAAATTTGAAGGTAAAAAAATAAAGAAAATATTACAAGGTAAAGAACTTACAATTGTTATTGCCTCAATTACGGCTTCAAATGCTAAATTTGAACAAACTAAAAAAGAACAAATATGGACTGTTAATAAAACAGGTGAAAAATATATTATCAAATGTCCTATTGATACTGTAGTTGAAAGCGGAATGATAATAGCAGAGCTTGTTGATGAAGAATATACAGTTCCTTCATCAGGTGAAATAAGATATAACGGTATTGAAGTTGATGAAAATCAAATCATTACTCAACCGGGTGAATTAATATTTATACCTGACGAAATTCATCAAGTTAACAAAGATTCAGCATTAAAAATGGTGGAATCAGGTACATTTGTTACAGCAGGAACCGAAGTTGTAAAAGATTTATATGCTCACATTGACGGTATTGTTGAAATTAAAGAATTCAATGATATGATTCACGAAGTAGTAATCCGCCCGGGTGAAATATATAACTTAAGCGGAATAAGTGAACTTAAAGTTGATGAAGGTGAAGTTGTAACGGCGGGAACTGAAATTGCACCGAAAATTAAAGTTAAAGAAGATTCTATAGTTACTATTTTAGATAATGATAAAGATAATCTTGAAATAGATGACTTAGAGGAAGATTTAGGAGTTGCTGCTCTGGATGAAAAATCAATATCAAATCAGCCTATTCAAGTATTGGTTCGTCCTGTTCAAAGATTTAATATTGAAACAAAGGATGTATCAATCAAATTTAATCCGACAGATGAAGCTATTGATTTGGTTCCTGTTACCCAGCTTCAATACAAAGACGGTGCAAGAGTCAGAAACTTAGATGGCGGTGTTTTAACAAGAACAAGTCTTGTTCTTCAAATGCAAGGCTATTTAAGTCACTTAAAAGGTCAAGTTGAACTTGATGAAAACAATAACTTGAAAATTGTTGTACTTGAAAACTTAATTGTAAGAAGAGAAGCAGAAGTTCAATCAAAGACATCGGCTTCTATGCAAACAGAGCTTTTAGTAACTGACGGTCAAATAATAGAACCGAAAACTGCAGTTGCTAAAACTCAAGTACTTGCAATAAGTGATGCTATAGCAAGCATAAAAGACAATAATCAAGATGCAAGAAGGTTATTGCTTGTTTCTGACAGCTGTGAAACAAAAATTAATTTAAAATCAAAACCTTGTGTTAAAAAGGGTGATTTAATAAAAATGGATGCCGTAATATCTGAAAGCGGTGAAACTTCCGATTTATCAGGATTGGTAGTAGGAACTGATAAAAATACGATTACGTTAAGAGTAGGTCGTCCATACTTAATCAGCCCAGGAACAATGCTTCAAGTTACAAACGGTTCACTTGTAAACCGTGGTGATATGATTGCTACATTGGTATTTGAAAGACAAAAAACAGGTGATATCGTTCAAGGTTTACCTCGTGTAGAAGAGTTATTGGAAGCAAGAAAGCCTAAAGATAGTGCTGTTGTTGCCGAATATGCAGGTAAAGCTGAAATTGAAATTGAAGATGACGTTCCTCGTTTATTTTTAAACGGTGAAAACGGCAGACAAGAAGTAAAATATTCAATTGATTCAAATATCATTGTTGCAAACGGACAAGATATAAAGATTGGCCAAGCATTAACCGGCGGGCCTTTAAATCCTCACGATGTAATAAGATTAAACGGTGTTGAAGCAGCTCAGCAATACTTAGTAGACGAAGTACAGAGAGTATATCGTTCTCAGGGTGTTGAAATTGCTGATAAACATGTTGAAGTTATTGTTCGTCAAATGACAAAGAAAGTAAAAGTATTAGAGTCAGGCGATACAAAACTTCTCCCCGGTGAGTTCCTTGAATTAAAAGAGGTTGAAAAAGAAAATGAATCTGTAAGAGCTTTAGGCGGAGTCGAAGCTACTTATGAAGCAGTGCTTTTAGGTATAACAAAAGCAAGTTTAAATACTGAAAGTTTCATATCTGCCGCTTCATTCCAAGAAACAACAAGAATTCTTACGGAAGCTGCCGTTGAAGGAAAACGTGATTTATTAAGAGGCTTAAAAGAAAATGTTATTATTGGTAGATTAATTCCTGCAGGTACAGGTTTCTATCATTTAACAAATGCTTCTGAAGAGAAGGATAAGGAAGCTCAAAAACGTGCATCGGAAAAGAATAATGCAAGAAAACCTTCTGCTATATTAGAAGAAATTGAAGGTATGTTTGGCACTCCCGAATTAACCGATTATACTATTGAATAATTTCATAGTTTCTTAAAAAATGTCAGTAATTTAACAAATGTTAGATTACTGATATTTTTTTTGGAGAAATTATGAGAAAATTATTTGGTCTGCTTATTTTAGGAATATGTTTTAATTTGTATTGTTCTGCCGATGAAATACAAGATGTGCAGTGTTTTTTCAATGAATATATAGCTGCGGCAAACAGTTACAGCTCTGACTATTTTGATTATTATTCCAATGATGCAAAAATTGTAAGAGTTGTTGAAAAGCCTGACGGTACAAGTCAAGCGGTTACTATCCCTTTGGAACGTTATAAAATTGAAGCTAAAAAATCAACTTCTTTAATGAAATTAAGAAAATACAAAAATATATATTTTAATATAAAAATAACAAAACAAGGCAAAGATTACAGAATTGCGGCAATGAGAATGCCTTCCACCAGTGATTATAAAGTTCCCGCACATTTTATAATCGGTAAAGATGACAATGGAGAATGGAAAATAAAAGAAGAATCTATGAACACAAAAGTTCAAAGATTTCTTAAAGGTTAGATTATATTATTTTTATCATCTATCTGAACAATAGAAGGCTTAAATGAGTCAGCTTCTTCTTTTGTCATAAGTGCGTAAGCACAAATAATAATTTTATCGCCTATTTGAGCTTTTCTTGCGGCAGCTCCGTTAAGACAGAAATCTTTATTTCCTCGTTTTCCTGCAATTATATATGTCTGAAAGCGTTCACCGTTATTGATATTTAAAATATCCACTTTTTGACCTTCAGACATTTTTGCTTTTTCTAAAATTTCTTCATCAACGGTAATAGAGCCGACATAATTTAAATTTGCGTCGGTAACTGTTGCTCTATGAATTTTTGCGTATAAATATTCAAGTAACATAACACATTTATTTTAACAAAAACAAAATTTTATAATCAATTAAAATTAAAAAACAGTATAAAAATTGTTTAATAATTGATAATTAAAGCTAAAAATTCTTGAGAAAAATCCATAAATCCCATAAAATATAATTATATCGAATTGGGGAATATATGCAGGATAAGAATTTTTTATTAATAGACGGGCATGCACTGGCATACAGATACTTTTTTGCACTGGAAAGAACAGCTATGAAAACATCGGATAATCAGCCAACGTGGGCTGTATTTGGATTTTTTAAAGCTGTTTTTGATTTGTTGCAAAATAATACTATTAAGCCTGACGCAATAGCTGTTGCGTTTGATGTTTCAAGGCATACGTACAGAACCGAGATGTATTCGGAATATAAAGCAAACCGTGAAAGCATGCCCGATACCCTTCGTTCTCAATTATCATTAATAATTGAAGGATTAAATGCATTAAATATTCCTATTTTAACTAAGGAAGGTTTTGAAGCTGATGATGTAATAGGTACAATTGCTTTAAAAGCGAAACAAAAACAACATAAAACATATATTTTAACAGGGGATAGAGATTCATTTCAGCTTGTAGACAGAGAAGGTTTTATAAAAGTTATAATGCCGTCAAAGGGAGAGTTAGTTGAATTTGATTGGTATAAAGTATTTGATAAAATGGGGGTTTATCCTTATCAAATTACTGATTATAAAGGTTTATCGGGAGATACTTCTGATAATATTCCCGGAATAAAGGGGA
>CANROV010000119.1 GCA_947632315.1 Candidatus Gastranaerophilales bacterium | reverse complement strand
AGTTAAGGAAATTAACTTCATTATATCAAGATAAACTGGTATTTTATGCAACTCCACATAATAAAAGTTTTGAAATTACTATAAAAGAATATTCCATAATTACAAGGATGTTCGCTAGATTTAGAGGTGTATGGACTGAAAAAGATATAGGTCGAATTATTCCTAATTCTTCATCAAAAAGTGGAAAGTATAAAATTAAAAGTAGTGATGTTATCCAAATACATTCAGATATGGAACATGATAGAGTCAATGGGGTATTTTCAAAAATCAGAATTACAAAAGGCTCAAACGAGAATAGAATGAAGGTACAAATTAATTTATCCGGGCAAAGAATTATTAATCGTGTATTTGATAGAGTTAGTAGTGTTAATAATAACGTTAAAACACACAAAATTATTGATTATATACCTAATACAGCCAATATGGTTGCTTTTATATTATGGGCAGTTATTAATTGCAGCTATGAAGCTGAAAATAATTTTAAAAGTTTTAAACATTCTATTATACCTATTTTTGGACGATATATTGAAAAATATATAAAGGATAAAGGTGATAAACAAGGCAGAAATACGGTTATAAATACGGCAATACCCATTATGCTTTCATCAAAAAGTATAGAAGAACAGGAAAAATTTATTAATGGTCATTTTAAGGAAAGTCAAACACAGCAAAAAGCATTAATAAGGGCAGGAATTAATAAAATAAATGGAATAAAAAATAAAGTACCTGTTAATGCAAAATCCTTTGTTCAACGGTTATTAAGGGAATTAAGACATGTCTATAGTTGGTAATATCTTAATCGATAAACTAAGGATAAATATACCTATATCGATATTAGAAGAATTAAGAATAAATGCAGAACAAAGAAAACAAGAATTAAAAAATATTCTTATTGACTATTTTTATGATAAAAAAGCATTTTCTGTTACAATAGCATACGGGTATTTAAGAATAACCCTAACTCCTACGAGGTTTAAACCTAATGACAAAGCCATATATACCGATACAAATTTAGAAATGCCGTCAGAAAAATGGTTATTGAACCTTTTTAAGAAGTTAGGGTTTGATAAAAACAGAAGGATGTACGAATCCGCCAATATTACTTGGATTCATCTGACTAAAAATATAATAACTGATAATAGACCTCTTGATTATATACAATTTTTAGCTGATTATCCTTTAAAGAAAAGGTTTATATCTACTTTGATTTCATCAAATGCAATAAATTCAACTCTAAGACTGTCGACACCTAAACGTGATACTCATAAAAATGATATTATTGGTGATAGGGTTTTTATTTTTTATGATAAAACCCAAGAATTATTGAACAAAGCAAATAAAGGTATAATAACATTAAAATATCCCTTAACAGATGATGAAATAATGAACATAAGTTCACACGGCGGATACAAAATAGAAAATAATTCTATCTTAAATATTTCAAATTTAAATCTTTTACGATGTGAATTACAATACAGATATAAAGATAAAATTAAACTAATAGAAAAATTTATAAATCCAAAGTCTGAACAGGATAGTTTAACAATAGCAACTATTATTGATTTATTACGTAAAAAAGAACTTTACGCAAAATTAGATGAATTTTATACAAAAGAATTACAAGACGTAGTTTTTTATAAATTACCTTATGAACCACAAGCAGAATTAACAAGTTATAAAAAAGCATTCGCAGAATTACTTAATGATAGTGATTTAATAACTTTAGAACTTTTATATGATTCTTTTAATTTAGGTCAAATTTTTAGAAATAACAAAGCAAAATTACAAAGAACAAATACCAATTTATATAGAGAAATGTATAACAAATTTATTCAAGGACAAAATGCTTGATTTTGTTGACATTTAAAGCAATGGGGCATATTTGAATATAACTTTATACCATGCAGACAAGAAACTTGCCTTGTTGACGATTCTAATGCCGGCAGATTTAATATTTTGTTTTAATGTTATTGTATACAATTAGCCAAAGTAACAATATGGTAATAAACTTGGTTTCAAGGGTTGACAAATATTGAATTATAGTAAATAATATTAATGGATAACCTAAAGAACACTTCCTGTGATTTCACATAGTGCTTTAGGTTTTTTTGTTATTTGATTGCCATTTCTTGATTATATGTGTTAAGGAATATTGAAGTATCGTTTAGCACATCTGCACTATCAGAAGGAAGATAGCTTATCATTTCCATTATTTCATTGTACATTTTTAAAGTATTCTGTGGCTTTTTAAATATAGGTTCGTAGTGAAATATCCTATTTCTAAACCTTCTTATCAAACGTAATTTTATTGCTATTGCACCAATATTATTTGCATTACTTGGATAATTTACAAATACCCCTTTAAAGCAACAGCCTTTATTCCATATATTTGAAGAATACCACTTAGAACATAAATTAGTCCAAAAGCCAAAATTAAGATTTGCTATAACCTTACCTATTGTAAAATCCCTGTTTGAATATTCTTTTTTTGTATCATTGTAGACTTCAACTAATTTTGAATATTCATGGCTGGTCAAAATATTCTGCTGTTTAATCTCATCTTCAAGCCATGTTTTGGATATACAGCTTTTTAGTGTTGTATCAATGGCATTTCGTAATGTTACTTCAAGTACTGACAATTCAGGATAAAGAGCTTGTGATATACGAACATTTGTTTTGTAGCGTTCAATCAAAATATCGATTGTATCATCCTTTGACTGTTGGAATGATAATAATCGTTCAACACTTATTGTACTTGCAAATTTTTCTAATTCATCTTTTGTAATTGCCATAAGCTGATTATATCACAGACATAAGATTTTTCCGGCATTGTTTTTTTATAAAAACTAATTTTATTTGAATAGCTTATATTCATTACTTACATTCTTATATGCAACGGTTAATACAATACGTTGTAGAAAGGAATATAAACAATGAAAAATTTAGTAGAACCGATTAGAAACAAAAAAGACGTAGAAGCCATTGAAAAGTATTTGGCAAAGCATAGCCTTCGCAATCAGCTTATATGGGCATTTGGAACAAATACAGGGTTAAGAATATCCGATATTTTAGGGTTAAATGTTGAAAGTGTTAAAAACAAGCAATACGTTGAAGTTGTTGAAAAGAAAACAAAGAAATATAAAAGATTTCCCTTGAATAACAAATTGCAAAAGCTGATTAAAGCATACCTAATTGAACGTGAGAAAAAATATTATTCAACTACTGGTGAAGAACCGTTATTTGTAGGTAAAAAGCATAAAAGATTACATAGGTCGCAAGTTTATCGTTTTATAAATGACGTATGTAAAAATTTGAATATACCCGTAAATGTCGGCACTCACACTATGAGAAAGACCTTCGGATATCACCACTACAAACAGAATAATGACGTGGCACTTTTACAGAAAATATTTAATCATAGTTCACCGTCAATAACCATGCGATATATCGGCATAGCACAAGAAGAATTAGACGAATCGTATATTAATTTTGAATTATAAAATGGCGAAAATGCACCGTATTAAAGTGCAACAGAATATTTAAACGGTTGCATATATTATTATTGCTTAATTATAACATAAATTATTTAAAAACATACGGTGCATAAAAGCATAAAATTGCTGATATTTGCAAATCATCAAAACACTATTTGCAATAATCAGCGAGAATATGCACCAAAATAAATAAAGCGGTGCATAAAAGCTAAGAGAGGTAATTATTGCAGATTTGAGAAATAAATTATTTTTTATACCGATATTATTATCAATTCCTTTAATCGCATTTTCATATCCATTCACTTATGAAACCTGTGATTTGGGGTGGAAACATGTTCATCACGACCATAATGAAGAAAGCTATCAACAGGCTTGGTGTAAAGCACATAACGGAATTATGGAATATGAAAATGAAGATTTTACACGTGTAGACTGTTTAACAAAAACACATGCGGTAGAATTTGATTTTGCTAATAAATGGCATGAAAGCATTGGACAGGCTTTACATTACAGCATAATGACAGGTAAAAAGCCTATGGTTGTTCTTATTCTTGATGAACCTAAGACACAAATGGTGTACTATAAACGGGTTCAAAGACTTGGCAAAAAGTACAAATTCGATACAAAGTACGTAACAGACGATATTCTACATCTTAACGACAGTAGGCATTGTTTCAATCCCAAATGCAAATGCCATAAACAAAAGGATACAAGCAATTTACAACAAATGCCAATGCAACAGAATAATTATACTGTTGTATAAATCTTACACTTATATAATAGCATGAACATGTATTTTTTGATATGTTGCATAAAATAAAATACTAACAATTTATATAACCGTTAATACTTATATTTTATGCCCATTTAAAGACTTATTCATCAAAATAACTATTATGATGAAAAAAGGGTGTTTAGATTATGAGCAAGCAAATTAAAATAAGGGTATATCCTGACGGAAGAATAGAATCGGAAACGGTAGGAATTAAAGGTAAATCTTGCCTTAACTACATTAAAGAAGTTGAAAACTTAACAGGGGCAAAGACTGTTAAATCCGAATTTACTAATGAATACTACGAAACAGAACAGTACCTTTATTTTGCGAATGAGGAGTATCAGCAGAATGGACATTAGGATAAATTCATATATTCCTATAACAGATGTCGAAGGTGTTGGAACACGTTTTGCAATATGGGTACAAGGCTGTTCTATTCATTGTAAGGGTTGTGCGAACTCTCACATGTGGAATTTTGACGGCGGTACAGCCTATAAAGTAATTGATTTTATTGAATTAATTAAATCATATAAAGATAAAATTGAAGGTATAACTTGGTTAGGCGGTGAGCCAACAGAACAAATAAAGGCTGTAATAGAGATAAGCAAGGCAGTTCAAGAACTTGGGCTGTCCGTTATTCTTTTTACGGGAAATGAATTTAAATACCTTGAAAACAATGCGGATTTTCAAGAGGTAATTAAGTATGTGGATATTCTGATAGACGGCAGATATGAGCAGGACAAAACCGATTATTCACGTGCTTGGGTCGGTTCAAGTAATCAGAATTATTATTTTTTAACCGACAGGTACAATGAATCAGTAATAACAGAGTATAAAAACAAAATTGAAGTTAGAATAAATCCCGATAACAAAATTATTATGACCGGAATGGGTGATTTTAGTAAGTTATCAGAATTAGCGAGGTAATACATGGCAAAGACAGAAGTATTGGAAGGCATTAAAAAAACAGAGCAATATTTAACAAACTTATTTAAAGCAAGATTTAGTTTTGTGTATATTCCCACTTGGGAAGAAATAAGGGTTATTGAACTTATTTCAAAGATTGCTAGTAATACAAAAGCAATAAAAAGCAAAAGAGATATTTTTGTATGGAGTGCTACAGAAGGCTTAAACAAACTGCTTGCAACAGGTCAAGAACACGTTAATAATGCTGAAAATCCTATAGAAGCATTGAATTTTATAGACAGTTATAATAAACCGGCAATTATGATATTAAAAGATGCTCATGTATTTCTTGGGATACAAGGCAGAAATGCTGATTATAACTTCATTAGAAAAATTAGAGATGTGGCAGGGTCACTAAAAAATGCTGAATGTTCAAAGAACGTAGTAATACTTGCACCTTCTCTTGTATTACCGAATGATTTACAAAAAGACATTACAGTAGTTGATTTTGATTTACCTACCTTAGATGAACTTAAAAGCCTATTAAATGAAATGCTTGATATGAATGAAGGGTCTGGAATACTTATTGACCTTGATGAAAATGGCAAAGAATTACTATGTAAAGCAGCCCAAGGGCTTACATTACAAGAAGCCGAAAATGCCTTTGCTCGTGCTATGGTTACGAAAGGACAATTAACAGTTAAAGAACTTGATATTATTCTTGAAGAAAAATGCCAAGTAATTAAAAAGACAGGAATACTTGAATTTATTAAAACTACAGTAAATATTGATGATGTAGGTGGGTTAGAGAATATGAAAAAATGGCTAACTAAACGCAATAATTCTTGGCTTGGTAAGGCACAAAAGGATTATAATTTACCTGCACCAAAGGGAGTATTAATTACGGGTGTCGCAGGGTGTGGAAAGTCAATGACTGCAAAGGCTATGAGTGCCATGTGGCAATTACCGCTATTAAGACTTGATGTAGGAAAGATATTTTCAGGTTTAGT
>CANROV010000118.1 GCA_947632315.1 Candidatus Gastranaerophilales bacterium | reverse complement strand
CATCCAAAACGGCAAAAACAGGCTTTACTTTCCTTAATTTTAATATTTTGTTATAAATATTCTGTGACATGGCAACAGTACCGCCCGGCGAGTTGATTCTTATTATTACGCCTTTTACATCATCATCTTCATAAGCCATTTGTAAAGATTTTAAAAGATTTGAAGCATTTGCTTCTTTTGAAAAAAATCCGCTTTCATAAGAAGATGTAATAGGCCCCTCTAATGACATAACAGCTACCTTATTTACATTAATATTTATATTTTTTGAATATGAGCCGTATTCTTTATTCGGTTTTTCTTTATCCATTGTTATTATGCCGAGAACTAAACTCAGTATGCATAATATAACAACTATTTTAGCCAATAATGATGCTTTCATTTTTCCTCGCTATCTGATATTTCTTTTATACTTTTATCAAGTATATCTATTAATGTTTTCTTATATTTTAGTGCATTTTTCTTTGTTTTTGCTTCAAATCTGAGAGTAAAAACAGGTTCTGTGTTACTTTGTCTAATTAAAGCAAAACCATCGGAAAAAATTATCCTCAATCCATCTAATTTAATTATATCAATAATTTTTTCCCCAAAAATATCTTTGTTATCTGCTATTTTTTGACTTACTTCTTTAAGAACCTTTGCTTTCAATTCATTAGGACATTTATGTCTTACCTCTTCCAGAGTATGTACTTTTTTAAACGGTAAAAGCAAATCAGAAAGCTTGAAATCAGGATTTAATTGTTTATTTTTTGCAATAATTTCAATTATTCTACAGCCTGCATAAATAGCATCATCAAAACCGTAATATCTGTCTTTAAAGAACATATGTCCTGACATTTCACCTGCCAAAATAGCGGAAGTTTCTTTCATTTTAGATTTAATATAACCATGTCCTGTTTTTGCCATAACCGACTTACCGCCAAGTTTATTTATTTCGTCAAAAAGTACTTGTGAACATTTGACCTCTGAAACAATGACAGGTTTTTCACCTCTAACCGAAAGCTCTTTAATAATATCCTGAGAATATATAAATAAAAGTTTATCACCGGGAATAATATTTCCGTCGGAATCCACTATACCAATTCGGTCTGCATCACCATCAAAAGCAATTCCGACATCAGCATTAGTTTCTTTAACTTTATTTTGCAGGTCAGATAAAGTCGCCAATAAACTGGGGTTAGGATGATGATTAGGGAATGTTCCGTCAGGTTCGGAATACAATTCTACGACCTCACAGCCCAATTCTTTGTATAATTGAGGTGCAACAACACCTGCCGTAGCATTTGCACAATCCGTAACAATTTTTATTCCCGAACCGATATTCGGGAATTTAGATGATAATAATTCTATATATTGCGGAATTATATTATACAATCTGGAATCACCATGCTTCACCGAAGTAACATCATTAGACATAGCTTCCATAGTATAATCTTTAAGTTTTTTTATATCGTTTTCATTTAAAGAAGCTTTATTAAAAGTCATTTTTAAACCGTTATATTCAGGAGGATTATGACTTGCGGTAACAATTAATGCGCCTGCAATTTTAATATCGGGACTTAAAGTTTCAGGATATGAGGCAAATTCAGAATAATACCCCAAAGGAGTAGGAACTACATCCAAATTAAGAGCATTAGCCCCCATATGAACTATACCTTTTATAAGGACTTTAACTAAAGAATCAGAATGGACTCTAACATCACGAGAAACAGTGAACCAGAGATTTTGTGGTTCAATACCTGTTAAATCCTGAGCATATTTTACAAAAGCTTTTCCGACATAATAAAAGAGTTCTTCAGTAACATCTTCAGAATATATTCCTCTTATATCATTTTTACCGAACGCAGTAAAATTTGCAGTTTTAACCATGTTTGTTAATATCCTTGTATCAAATTAAAAAAACTATTATACTCATACATTATAAAAAATATCATGATTAAAGGCAAAATAAAAACTAATATGAAGAATAAAGGAATAAATTTTACAACATTATTATTTATAATTCCGTCCGTAACAGGTTGTATTTTGTTTATATTTCTGCCTTCATTTGCCTCTTTCATACTAAGTTTTTGTGATTGGAATTTGTTAACAAATATAAAATTTATAGGATTAGATAATTATAAAGAATTAATCAGTTCCAAAGAATTTTGGTTCATATTAAAGAACACAATAGAATATGCGGTATCAGTAACCATTTTTGCAACAATAATCCCTATAATACTTGCAGGTGTTATAAATAATAAAATAAAATACAGCAGCATATATAAGACGGCATATTTTCTGCCATTCATAACTCCGATGATAGTAATAGCAATGATATGGGGATGGATATTTGACCCTAACATAGGCTTAATTAATACACTGTTAAAACTGCACATAGAATGGTTATATGATAAAAATCTTGCGATGCCGGTTATAATAATAATATCGGTATGGAAACAAATAGGATATAACATGATAATACTGTTATCAGGGTTTTCGACAATAAGCAATCAGATATATGAAGCGGCAGAAATTGACGGAGCTTCAGGTATAACAACATTTTTCAGAATAACATTACCGTTATTATCATCATCAATATTTTTTGTAATGATAATTACAACAATAAGTTCATTTCAGGTATTTGATTTAATATATATGATGACGCAAGGCGGGCCTGAAAATTCAACAAACATATTAGTATACTGGCTATATAAAAATGCATTTGAATATTTTAATATAGGGAAAGCATCAGCAATTGCGTACATATTATTTGGAGTAATATTGATATTAACGATAATACAATGGCAGCTAAGGAAGAAATGGGTGTTAAACGAACACTAAATTAACCTAAAACAGAAATAAGCTGACCTTTAAGTTTTTTATCAGAAGTATAAATATCGTTAATTTGATTTTTAATGGCTGCTGCTTCTTTTCTTACCGCAGGATTAAAGAAGTCGGATAATTTAGAAATTGCTTCTGAAATTTTTTTATAGTTATCAGACTCCTCATATTTGTATGCAGATTCAAATTCAGGGTAAGGAACGGCAGTATGGCTAAAACTTACCCTTTTACCAACATTAGAAAAATTATTTATTGCATTAACTCTCATTGTTATTCCTCTTTCTTAAAGTGTTTTACTTACACTTTATTTTATACATTCATTATGAAATAGAAAAAAATTTTTGTCAAGAGTATAATTTTATATTTTAATAATTTCCGAATTTAATAATAAAATTAGGCTTTTGACATTAAGTGTAAATTTAGCACTTAATTAATTTTAAATAAATTAGCCAATCGAACTATTTTTTTTAGCCCATGTGGCGAATTGATTAACAATCATTTATTTCGTTATATATAAGTATCTTTTTCATACTTCCAACTATTCTTAATTCCAGACAGTAGGGCTTATTAGCCCTCTTTTTTTTGCAAAATTTCCGTAGACCGAAGTGAGCGAAGCGAACGAGTTTGAATTAGTGAGGGCAAGCTGAACGACTAGCGACAGCACAGTGAAGCACTTGCCCGAGAGAAAGGAAATTTTAAGAAGCGAAATTTCCGCAGAATGAAGTGAGCGGAGCGAACAAGTTTGAATTAGTGAGGGCAAGCTGAACGCCAAGCGATAGCGTAGTGAAGCACTTGCCCGAGAGAAAGGAAATTTTAAGAAGCGAAATTTCCCCGGAACTAATTTATCCCCTTAATTGTATTTATTTTGAACTTTCATAATATCACCTGTATCACAGAAATATAAAAACGCTTCTACACATTTTGTTAATGTTTCATTAAATATTTTAAATTCCTCATCATTAAAATTTTGAAGAACATAATCTTCAGATTTCATATATGGAGGCTGAGGCCCTATCCCTATTTTTAAACGATCAAAAGTCTCTGTTTTGGCATATTTTATTATTGATTTTACTCCGTTATGCCCGCCGGATGAACCTTTATTTCTAAATCGTATTGTTCCTATATCCAAAGAAATATCATCATACACTAAAAATAAATCCTGAATGTTAATTTTATAAAAATTTTGTAAAAGATTTAATGACTCTCCTGATAAATTCATAAATGTTAAAGGTTTAATTATCCATATCGCTTCATTATTATACACACTCTTAGCTATTTCAGCTTTAAATTTTGTTTCATTAGAAAATGACGCACTTAACTCCAGCGCCAATTTATCAGCGAACATAAATCCCGCATTATGTCTTGTCCTTGAATATTGCATTGTCGGATTACCCAAACAAATAACCAATTTCATTTTCATGCCTTTCTACTTTTTTAAATTATCCCATGTTTTTATTCAAGTTACCAATTAAAAACATAAAAATATATTTAATTATGATAAAAAACAGGAGAAACATTATGTCAGCGAAAAAAGACTCAATAATTACAATGAAAAGCAGTGAAATGCTTTATAATTTTTTAGAAAATTCAAATCTACATAAAAAAGATTTTGCTCAAATGATTGGTGTTACATTATCTTATGTTTACAACTTAATAGATGAAACAATACCGTTTTCTACACGAAGTACAACGCTTGAAAGAATAGCAACAGTCATGGATATATCACCTGAAGAATTTGCGGAATATAAAATTCCTCAAGACCCAATTGTAATTGATGAAACAACAGAATTCATCAGAGAAAAACAGAAAGCAAAAAATTTGTCAACAGTACAATTTTTAAAATCTTTTCCGAGGAAACAAAGGCTTGAAATAGTAGATATACTTAGAGGTGCAAGACCGCTTCCTCTGGATTGGGAGGAAGTCAGTGTTATTGCACAAATACTTGATATCTCAAAAGAAGAAATTTATGAGTATTGGGAAGCCAGATTAAAACAACTGCTTCAAAATTCAGGATTCAATATTGAAGCAAATCAAGGGTTAAGTAATGCCATATTTTCCTGTGCCAGAGACTTTATTTATAACAGCAAAAACCATTAATTAAACTTTAATATTAGTAACTTCGACCTGAACATTTTCAGGTGATTTATAAGAGTTTTCATCATAAATAATTTTAATTATTTGATAAGAGTGAGGCATATCCTTAAATGCAGGTGCTGATATATGCCTTACTCCATTTTCATCTTTTTTTACGGATTCTTGATGATAATGTCCCGAAGATACCAAAACTATATTTTTATAATTTTTTAACAGCTGTTTATATTTTTCGGAATCGAGAAATGAGAGATTATAATCATCTCTTGGCGGGATTAAAGGACAATGCTGGAATATTAAAAATAAACGTTTTGGATATTTTTTTAATAAATTTTCAAGCCAAACCAATTGTTCATCAGATATTTCACCATGCTTTGAGGGTGCAAAATCAGGGGTAGCATCTATTACAGCACATACTATATCACCATTTGGTTTAAAATAATAATATTTATCTTTTGAATTTTGGTTATGATTAAAAGCGGATACAATATCCAAATATTCTTCTTTTTCGAGTCCTCTGACTCTATGTGCATCATTATTTCCAAATACTAAATAATAAGGTGTTTTTAGCGAATAAACAGCACGCATAAAACCTATTACATCTTCCTCCACTGATTTTTCAACATTATCTCCGAGAAATACAATAAAATCAGGCGAATTTTTTCTTATTGAGGCAGACAAGAAAAATAAATACTTATCCATTTCTTCATCATTTAATGAATAATGGACATCGCTTACTTGAGCAAATTCCAATTCTTTAGCTTGCACAGAAAGGCATACGCCACTTATTAATGACGTAAATATAACTAACGAAGTTAATATGAATTTTTTATGCATTATTGCATCTTTTCTGTATTGTCTCTTGTACAAATAGTGCCTGTTTTAAATCTTGTTCAGAAATTATTTTCATTGAAACAAGTATTTCACCGACAGGTAACTTTTGAAATTTTTGAACATCTAATACCATTGATAAATGGATAAGATTAATTTTCCCCGCTTCGAGCAATATTTCACCCAAGCGGAGATAAGATGTGTCATTCCAATCATCAAGGTTATACAGATTCTTCATATTAACATTATATTAAAAATTTAAATTTAATCAAATGTTAACACATTAAATCTAAACGATTTCCTCTAAACTCATCTTTCATTACAGGAGACAATTCACCGTTTATTTTTCCTATACGGTCAATTAAACCCAAGCCGGAATTACCGCCGTCAGTGCCTTGAACTTGACCTGAACTGCGTGTAAAAAGTCCGTGATCAACTCCTGATACATTTTCTTGAGGGAATTTTTGTTGATTCCCGCCGATACCTGAGGTGTTGCCATAACCTGAGGTAT
>CANROV010000117.1 GCA_947632315.1 Candidatus Gastranaerophilales bacterium | reverse complement strand
ATTAATGATGCCCGAATACAGAAGAAAAAGGCTTAAAGAGCTTATTAACTTACGTGATATAGTTAAAACTATTGAGGTTCACAGCGGATTAACAGGGTTGATAGCAGAAAAAACAATTGTCGAAAATGACGGAAAAATTGACCAGTTTGACGCTATGTGGATTTCGTCACTCTGCGACAGCACTGCAAAAGGCAAGCCTGATATTGAACTTGTTGATATGACATCAAGATTTAGAACAATATCTGATGTTATGGAAGTTACTACCAAACCTATTATATTTGACGGCGATACGGGAGGACTTATTGAACACTTTGTATATACTGTTCGTTCGCTTGAAAGAATGGGCGTATCCGCTGTTATTATTGAGGATAAAATCGGCTTAAAGAAAAATTCCTTATTCGGTACTGAGGTTAAACAGACTCAAGATACAATTGAACACTTCTGCGAAAAAATAAAGGCGGGAAAAAAGGTTCAATTAACTTCAGATTTTATGATAATTGCACGAATAGAAAGTTTGATTCTTGAAATGGGTATGGATGATGCGTTAAATCGTGCAAAGGCTTATGTTAATGCAGGTGCTGACGGGATAATGATTCATTCACGTAAAAAAGACCCTTCTGAAATATTGTATTTCTGCGATAAATTCAGACTTCAAAATAAAACTGTACCTATAGTTGTTGTTCCGTCATCATACAATGAAATTACTGAATCAGAGCTTGTTAAGCATGGCGTTAATATAGTTATATATGCCAATCAGTTAACACGTGCCGCATTCCCTGCTATGGAAAGTGTTGCAATTGATATATTAAAATATCACAGGGCAAAAGAGGTAGATGACAGATTAATGCCGATAAAGGATATTATTTCTTTGATTGATGAATTATGAGGTATACAATGAATAATTGGCTTGATATATGGAATAAAAGAACTGTAGACAGCGAAATATTATCATCAAACGAGATAAAAAAAATATTTGCAGAGTTAAAACGAGCTAACGGTTTTGATGTTATCAACGGCGGATTAAGTATTAATGCATTGATGAAACAATATGAGGATATAAAGCAAAACTTTTCACTAAGTTTTAACGATAAAGATTTTGCAAATATAAAAAGTGTTTATGAAATAGGCTGCGGAAGCGGTGCTAATCTCTTCTTATTTCAAAAAGAAGGAAAAAACGTCGGGGGGGGGGGATTTTTCAAATGCATTGATTAATATAGCAAAAAAAGTTATTAAATCTTCTGATTTAAAATGCATTGAAGCAATAAATGTATCTGAAATACCTAAGTATGATGCAGTTTTGTCTAATAGTGTATTTTCATATTTTCCGGATTTTAACTACGCAAATACAGTCTTAGAAAAATTATTTAATAAAGCGCAATATGTTATAGGTTTAATAGATATTCACGACATTGAAAAAAAAGAAGGTTTTATTAATTTCAGAAAAGCTAATATAAAAGATTATGAAATAAAATATAAAAATTTGAATAAGTTATTTTATTCAAAAGAATTTTTTAGACAATTTGCCCAAAAACACAATATGAGAATAAAATTTACAAAATCAACCGTAGATGGTTATTGGAATAACGAATATGTATTTAACTGTTACTTATATAAACAAGAAGTATAAATCATGACAAATGCAATAATAATGGCATCGGGGCTTGGAACAAGAATGCGCCCTTTGACGCAAAAAATACCTAAACCTTTAATAAAAGTAAATAATATTCCTATGATTGAAACTGTTATTAATGCTTTATTACAAAGAAATCCTAGTAATATTTACGTTGTTGCCGGCTATTTGGGTGAACAATTTAATTATTTGACTGATAAATATGCTAATGTTTCAATAATAAAAAATCCTGATTATGAAAAAGTTAATAATATCTCATCAATTTATTATGCCAAAGATGTATTAAAGCAATCAGACTGTTTTATTTGTGAAGCTGATTTATATATTTCAGATACTACAATTTTTAAAACAGAATTAAATCGTTCCTGTTATTTCGGAAAAATGGTTAAAGGTTATTCTGCCGACTGGGTTTTTGAAACTTCTGAAAACGGATTTATTTCAAGAGTCGGTAAATATGGAACTGACTGTTATAATATGGTTGGAATATCTTATTTTATGGATAAGGACAGTTTAATATTATCTGAAGCAATAGAAAAAACTTATAATACGGAAGGATATGAAAGTTTATTTTGGGATGATGTTGTTAATATGAATTTAGATAAATTAAAATTAAAAATTCATCCTGTTAATGATTCTCAAATTATAGAAATTGATACTGTTGAGGAGTTAGAAGCTGTAAATAAGAGGTTCTTATGAATATAACAATAGTTGGGGCAGGAAACATAGGAACACAATTTGCACTTCATTGTGCGGACAAAAAGCATAATGTTATTATTTTTACAAAAAGATTTAAGGAAATATCTAAAAAATTAACAATTTCAGATAAAGAAAATAATATAATAAAATCAGCTGAAATAAATTTTGCGACGGATAATCCTGAACTCGCTTTTAAAAATGCTGATTTGATTTTTGTTACCGTTCCTGCTTTTTTGATGAAACAATCAGCTGAAATAATTAAAAAATATGTAAAATCGAATACTTTAATAGGAATAATACCAGGTCTGGGCGGTGGAGAATTAGCTTTTAGTATAGTAAAAAATTGTGTTATTTTCGGACTTCAAAGACTCCCTTCCGTTGCAAGACTTGTTGAATACGGAAAAAATGTCTGCGTTGAAGGATACAGAAATGAATTATTTGTTGCTTCTATCCCTATTGATAAAGCTGATTATTGTGCGAAAATTATGGCAGGCATATTTGATATGAAATGCAGTCCGCTTCCAAATTTCCTTAACTTAACATTAACTCCTTCTAATTCTATACTGCATACCTCCAGATTATATTCGCTTTTTAAAGACTGGCATGATGAAAAAGTATATGATTATATTCCTTTATTCTATGAAGAATGGGATAATAAATCATCTGAACTGCTTTTAAAATGTGATGAAGAAGTCCAGAATATCTGTAAAAGTTTAAAAGATTTTGATTTGTCAGGCGTAAAATCATTAAAAGAACATTATGAATCTTATACTATAGAGGATTTAACAAAAAAAATCACTTCTATTAAAGGCTTTAAAGGTTTAACGACCCCTTCGGTAAAATATAAAAAAGGTTATATACCTGATTTTAATTCAAGATATTTTAAAGCTGATTTCCCCTATTCATTGGCTTTAATAAAACAGATTGCTGATTTAATAAAATCCCCCCCCCCGACAGAAAATATAAATCTGCTTCTTAATTGGTATGTAAAATTTAAAGGAACTGCTGAGATTTTCAACATAAGTGATTATGGAATAAATAATATAAATGATTTAAAAAACTTTTATTTAAGGTGAGGAATATATGCAAATAGATAATTTTATTAAAATATTAAATAAAGATTTCTTTTCGGGAGTACCGGATTCACAATTAAAACAACTTTGTAATTACCTTATAAATAAATATGGTACGGATGAACATCATCATGTTATATCTGCAAATGAAGGTAATGCTTGTGCAATAGGCGCAGGATATTACTTGGCAACAGGCAAAATCCCCGTTATCTATATGCAGAATTCGGGTGAAGGAAATATTATTAATCCGTTGGTTTCACTGTTAAATGATAAAGTCTATGCAATTCCTTCCGTTTTTATAATTGGCTGGAGGGGTGAACCAAATGTTAAAGATGAACCTCAGCACATTTTTCAGGGCGAAATAACTCTAAAATTATTAGAAGTTATGCAGGTTGAATATTTTGTCATTTCAAAAGAAACAACTGTTAATGAATTGAAATCCGTTATGGATAAATTTGAAAAAATTCTTCAAACAGGTAAATGCTGTGCTTTTGTTGTTAAAAAAGGCGCTTTTGAGTATGAAGAAAAAGTTGTTTATGAAAATAAATATACTATGCAAAGAGAAGAAATAATAAGGCATATTGTTAATGTTTCTCAGGAAGACCCGATTGTATCCACAACAGGTAAAGCTTCAAGAGAACTTTATGAAATAAGAGAAGCAAATAATCAATCACATAAATATGACTTTTTAACAGTTGGTTCAATGGGACATAGTTCTTCTATAGCGCTTGGAATTGCAATAAATAAACCTGAAAAAAATATATGGTGTATAGATGGTGATGGCGCTGTTTTAATGCACATGGGTGCTATGGCGGTTATTGGAAAAATACAGCCAAAAAATTTAAAACATATTATTATCAATAATAATGCTCATGAAACTGTCGGAGGTATGCCTAGTGCTTTAGATAAAACCGATATGGTGAGCCTGGCTTATTCGTTAGGTTATAAATATGCTGTCAGTGTTGATAATTTTATTGATTTAGATAAAGAGTTAACTATTGTTAAAAATAAAAAAGAATTATCTTTAATAGAAGTTAAATGTTCAATAGGCGCCAGAAATAACCTCGGACGGCCTAAAACATCACCTGTTGAAAATAAAAATAATTTTATTGAATATATAAGATAATCATATTTCAATAAAATGGTATAATATTTGTATGTTAACATTTTTAATTGGAATATTTATTTTATTTTTAGGGTATATTTTTTATTCAAGATATACCGAAAATCAATTTGGCATTTCAGAGGAAAAAACTCCTGCCGAAAAAATTAATGACGGAGTTGACTTTGTTCCGTTGAGTGAAAATAAAAACATGCTTATTCATCTGCTTAATATAGCAGGTTTAGGCCCGATTTTAGGCGCTATCCAGGGAATATTATTCGGTCCTGTCGCTTTTATATTAATACCTTTGGGCTGTGTTCTTATGGGCGGTGTCCATGATTATTTCAGCGGTATGCTTTCCGTACGTAATAACGGCGCTCAGATTACAGAATTAATTAAAAAATATTTAGGCTCTGGATATTACAGATTCTTTATAATAGTTGTATCAGTAATGCTCCTTCTTTTAGCTTCCGTTTTTGTTTATACTGCAGGTGACTTGATGTCTGAAAGATTCTTTAATCAAACTGATTTCTCATTGTCTAATCCTGTTGTTACTTCTATATATATTATTATTGCTTTATATTATATATTTGCTGCATTATTCCCTATCGATAAAATAATAGGCAGGTTTTATCCTGTTTTGGGCTTCTTGTTACTGATTGGTACGGGATTGGTTTTAACTGGCTTTTTTATTCACGGTATACAACTTGAAAATATTGATTTTACTCATTTGAATAAGCATCCTTCTTTAATACATATAATTCCGATGTTTTTTATGACAGTAAGCTGCGGATTGTTATCGGGATTCCATTCGACACAGTCTACAATAATCTCTCGTACAATTAAAGATGAAAAACAGGGCAGGCATGTATTTTACGGGATGATGTGCGTTGAATCTTTAATCGCCATGATTTGGGCGGCAGGTGCTATGCATGTTTATTCGCTGGGAATTGTTCCTCCTAACCTTGTAGGAAGTGTTAATGTTATAAATACAATTGCAGATGTATTTGTATTTCCTTTTTTAGCATTTATTGTCACAATAGCAGTTGTAGTTCTTCCAATTACCTCCGGCGATACTGCGCTTAGAGGTCTAAGAATGATATTAGGTGAAGCGTTTAAACTTCCGCAGGTGAAAATTAAAAACAGATTGCTTATCATGATTCCTATTGCTTTGATAATTATTTCAGTTATCGTTTGGGCGAAGTCGAATGCCGGAAGTTTCGCAGTTGTATGGCGTTATTTTAATTTCGTTAATCAGTTGATAGCTATACCTACTTTTTTATATGCTACTGTTTATCTTTATAAAAATAAAAAAAATTGGCTTATGACTTTTGTTCCGGGTCTTTTCTATATTTTTATAACCGTATTTTTCATTTTAAATTCAAAAATTGGGTTTAATATTGATTATACTGTTTCTAAAATGTCAGCAATATTAGTAACTTTAATTTCAATATTTGTAATTTATTTCACAAAACTAAAAAAACAGTAATATTAATTATATTTTGATTTGTTTTTTCTGAAATATATTTACTTTTTGGGCATATTTTTCGAACAGCGTTAGGCATACAAGCTTGAAAAGCTCGTTCTTCACTTGCTCGTTATGAAATCTTTTCAAAATGCCACTCGCAAATTTTCACTCGGCTAACCCTTACAGGTTCATCCACCATCATTTCGTTTTGGAGCTTTGCTTTGAAATACCTCCGGACAACCAGTGAAAATTTACTCGGACAAATTTATGCATTAAAAAATGGGCCCGGTAGGATTCGAACCTACGACCAAGGGATTATGAGTCCCCTGCGCTACCGCTGCGCCACAAGCCCA
>CANROV010000116.1 GCA_947632315.1 Candidatus Gastranaerophilales bacterium | reverse complement strand
ATTTCTTTACCCATTAGTCCGTTTAACGAATAGTCGTTAACGTTTTGCCTCCACATAGCAGGTTTATATTTTCTGACGGCTATTAGCATAAGCATAACGGTAAAATCAGCAACGCCGTTTGGAGCATAAGAAACATTACATACTTTTAACCCGATTTTCTTTGCATAATTTACATCAATATGATTAAAACCTATTGTTCTTGTTGCTATGTATTTGATACCTGCTTCTTTTATTTTGTCCAGTATTACGGAATTTAACTTGCTATAACCCAGTATTGAAACAGCTTCTGAATTTTCGCATAATTTTATTGTATTTTCGTTAAGTATATCATCTGTTGTTATAATTTCTATATCGTTATTTTGATTAAATTTTTTGATTATATCTGTTTCATAATCCTTTTTTTCGTAAACTGTTATTTTCATTTAAAATCCTGCTATATTTTCTTCACATGTATGTTCAATTTCTCTTTTTACCTGAAATATTTGACCGTATAATTCACATCTTAATCCATATTCTTTTGCTTTAGCTATAGTGTAATTCATAAGATTATATAACGGCATTAAATCAGCATTAACATTGTTCATTATCCAATTAAAATCCAGATTAAGTACAACACTTTTTATTTTAATTTCACTGTTTTTTTGAAGCCAAATATTGATTTCTTCTTCGCTGTCATTTAAACCCGGAACAATTATATATTTAGTTTTGACAAAATTGGCGTCTTTAGGCTGGCTTTTTGCATATTCTTTGACATTTTTCCAAACACTGTCATAAGATTCAACTTGTTTTACTTTCCTATGTACTTCTTTTGAACCCGCATCAACAGAAACAAGAACTCTCGCAACTCCTTTTTTTAAACCTTTTATTATTGAATTACTTCTTTTTATTGCATTTGTATGAATTATAATTTTTTGGAAATTGTGTTTAACAAATTCATTAAGTAATGCTTCAAATTCAGGGTATATAGTAGGTTCTCCGCCCGCAAAATCAATAGTTCCGCTTTTTTTTAAAATATTATTTTTTATCATATCTTTGATTAACGGTAAAACTTTATATACTTTTGTATTTTTTAAAACATATTCATCTCTTGGCGCACTGCAATATATACAGTGAGAATTACAAGGCACCCATGGCGTTAGCAGTAAGTAGTCTATATAATCGTCATCATCCCAGGCTTTGTGTGCTATATTAACGCAATTTGTACACAATTCAGGACACGATTTTTCTCTGAATTTTTGTCTTAACTCTCTTTTTATCCTGAAAAAGTCTTTCCAATCAATTTTTTCACCGTGGTAATTTCCATATATTACCGGTCGTCCGCCGTATCTGGGATTAAAGTTGTTGCAGACCCTTATTCTGTTACAATGGTCTAAAACCATTCCGTGTTCTATATAACTACAGCTTTCAAATCCTTCCATTAATCCCTCTATATCATTTTGTATTCTTCTATTAAATATCTAAAATTATTATAATCAATTAACAATAAGTCCAGCTCTTTTGCTTTTTCAATAATATAACGGCAAAGGTCAACCAGATATTGAGGCTTCTCCTTATTATTGCTCCTTAAATCTCTGCAATAATCGTTTTCAATATCAACAACAATAGATTTTATTCCTGCTTTTACGGTTAAATCAAGCCATTTATCTATTTCTTCTTTTGTTGTATTAACTTCTGGTATTAATATAAATTTTGTTTCCACCAGCGACTTATCATCACCTTTTTGAGCTTTTGCATACTTTTTTGCATTTTCCCAGAATTTATCAAATTTATCTACACGTTTTACTCTTTTATACATTTCCGCTGTGCCTGAATCTGCACTTAAACATACGTGAACTTTCTTTTCTTTTATCCCTTTTTCAATGGCTTTTGAAAATTTTATACCCGATGAATGGACTGTAATTCTGTCTGCTCCGTTTTTCATCAGTAAACTGACAAGTTCTTCAAATTCTTTAAGAATAGTAGGCTCTCCGCCTGCAAATGTTATTTCTCCGCCCGGTTTAAATAATTTCTTTTTAAACAATTCTTTTATCATAGGCATTACATTATAATGAGGACGTTTTTGATAATTTTCTTTATCCCACGAGGTATAACAATAAATACAATCGCTGTTACAATGTGTCCAATGATTAAAATGAATATAATTTATATACTTTTCTTCATCATCCCATCCTCTGTGTACTAAATTAAAACAGCCTTCACACCTTGCATCAATTTTTCCCTGCTTATTTTCGTCAATAAATTTTTGTTTAAGGTTTAAAATATCATCCCAGGTTAAATCTTTTCCGTTATAATTTTCTTTAATATAAACTCTGCCGCCGCCTTTATGACAGCATAAACAGCACATTTCTATATGGTCATTTTCAAAACTTAAACCATGCAATAACCAATGACAGCTGGTATATTCCTGCATTATTGCACCTCTTGTTTCTTTCTAAATGACATCATATGTTCTGCTCTTTCGTATAGTTCATATTTTAAGCCCAAATCTTCCGCTTTTCTTTTTGCATAGTCAAAAAAAGCTATTATTTCATCCGGTACATTTTCTCTTCTTGCATAGAACCATTTTGATTCTATTTCGTGAAGTACGCAATTTATTCCGTTCTTTTTTGCTGTCTCCAGCCATTTATCTATTTCTTCATAGGAGTCATTTACGCCCGGAATTAATATATATTTTACTTTTACGGCATTGGAATCTTTTTGATTACTTGCGTATTTTTTTAGGTTTTTCCATACTTTATCATAAGAGGGTACACCTTTTACTTTTCTGTGCAATTCTTTTGAACCTGCGTCAACGGATACAATTAAATCAACACAGCCATTTTTTAAACCTTTTTCTATCGCTTTACTATATAATATGCAAGAAGAATGTATTCTTGTCAGCGGAAATCCGAAATCCATAAATATATTAAGGAGTTTATCAAATTCTTTTAACAGAGTTACTTCTCCTCCGCCAAAGCTTACATGTCCGTATGGTCTTAATATATCTCTTTTTATCATGTCTTTGAGTATAGGAAGGAAATTGTAGTTTTTAAATTTGTTATAAGCTTTTTTATCCTGCATGGTATGGCAGTATGAACAGCAAGAGTTACATTTTGTCCAATAATCTAAATTAATCATACTTATTTTTGAGTGATCATCGGGCCAGTCTCTCTCCTCAAGGAAAATACAGCCTTCGCACTTAGGATATATTTCTCCTCGTTTGTGCATATCTTTCATCATTTTTTTAAATGCAAAAACTTTATCCCAATCAACCGGACTGCCCTTATAGTTCTCCTCTATTATTGTATTTCCTCCGCCTTTAGCACTATACAGACAGCATACTTTATAAGAATCTATGTCAAAATTTATTCCTGACTCTATCCAATAACAACTTTTATAACGCAAGATATTATCCCTCTTTTTCAATTATATTTTATCATAACAGAAAAGAAAATTTAATAAATTTCTTATTTATTATTTCTTAAATCTTCAGCTACGTGGAAATTAGTTGTTCCTGTTTTGTTTAATCTGAAATTATATATATATTTCGGAATGAAATACCCAAGTACTATACAGGAAACAATCATGTTTGTCATTACGGAAGCTACTTTCAGATATTTTGTTTTATTTATATATTTTTCAATAGGTATATTTGAAATATTAAATTTATTTTGGATTGTTTCAAGTTGATTTGATAATTTATCTAATTGTTTAATGTCAATGAATTTAGATGTATCTATTTGATTATTTTCAACTGTTTTTATAATGCCTGATTTTTTTGCCGTATGAACAAGTATGTTTTCGGGATTATTTTGTAAAAAATTCAGCTTCTCCGTTAATGATTTTCCTGTGTTTTTAAATCTGTTTAAATCTTGTATTACTGTTCTGTTATTTAATGCTTTTGAAAAATTATTATCCATAATAACATTTATGTTTAAATCTATAGGATTATTAAGTAATTTATTGCATACTTTACAAAATGCTTTTTCAATCAAATTTCCTAACCCGTAAACAGAGAATAAAAAACCGCCTTCTTTTATTGCGTGTTCCATAAATTCTGTTTTATTTCTTGAGCAGGCAAGTCTTTCTGTTGTAATCCCCGCATCAATAATTTTCATGTTGTGTACGGGATTAAACATTATTGCTTCTGTTGCATTTTTTAATAATCCTTTAAATGCGGGTGATTTTTTGTCGTTGTTTGAGATTTTATGTTTGTATATCTGTCATTATCGCTTTTTAATGAATTATTCATTTCTTTTTTTATGGTAAGTTCAGTCTTTTTTTGTTTAGCTTTTGTTAAAAGAAAAAATGCACCTAATGTTAAGGCTGTTGAAATTATTACTTTAAATAAGTAAAGATTTTTTGCTTTTTTACCCCCGTCAATAAGACAATCTTTAATTGCATCTTGAACTTTCTGTGATTTATTGTTTGGCATATAACCTTTGGCGTTTATTTTAGCCCAATTTGCATATTCGCTTGTCGTTAATATTCTTGGGTCAACATCCGGATTAATTTTTGCGTGCCTGTAAATTGTATTATCAATAATTTTTTTAAATAAAGGAATTCCGCCTATCCATATTGCTTGAGTGCCGAATTCATCTATTCCTCTTTCAAGTCCTTCAACTTTTCCGCCGTTTTTATATGATTTATATGTTAGACAACTGCTGTCTACTGCGTCTTTTATTGTTATTGGTACTAATGATTCTTTATTGCCTAATGTTGATATAACTTTTGCTGTTATTGCTTGTATTGTCATAATTTTCCCTTTTTATATACTACAATCCCCATATAAGATTCATTAATTTGACAAATGGGGTATTTGCCTTTTTCATGTTGCTATTTCGTCGTATATTTTTCATATTTTCTCCTTATTAAAAAAAGCCTTCCGTTTTTACAGAAGGCTTTAAAATTTATAACACCAAAATCGATATTATTATATCGTAAAGCCTCCTTTATATATAAAACGTCGATTTTGAATGAATTTCATTATTTTTTCTTCCTTTAATATTTAGTATTGTGTTGTACTTGACCACTGATTGTCGTCTTAGAATTCCTTTTGCTTAAGCCTTGGTATATACTCATTTTGGCTCACGCTACCGAGATTTCTGCGGTACAATATTAATTAGCGCTTTCTTCGGTTTCTTCAATTTCTTCCTTTAAAACCTCAGAAGCTGTTACACTGACATTAAGCGAAACTTTTACTTTTGAAGTTAATTTAATATTCATAGTGTAGTTTCCGAGCTTATTCATAGGAGCATCAAGAGATATTGTTTTTCTGTCAATTTCAATACCTGTTTTTGCTTTAATTTCTTCTGCTAATTTTTTTGTAGTGATAGCACCGAATAATTTTCCTGATTCACCTGCTTTAGCAGAAAATTCAAGTTTTTCTAATTCTTCAATTTTTTTAGCAACTTCCAGAGCTTCTGCGTGTAATTTTTCTTGTTTTATTTTAATTCTTTCAAGATTCTTTTCTCTGTTTTCTTTAGCACCTTTAGTTGCAATTTCGGCAAGATTTTGAGGTAATAAGAAGTTTCTTGCATACCCGTCTTTTACGTTAACTATATCGCCTGCTTCGCCAATATTTTGTACATCTTTCTTTAGAATTAATTCCATTTTGGTCTCCTTAACTGTTTTATTTAATCCATGGTTAAAATAATAATAAAAACATAAATAATTGTCACGTGAAAATTAATCTGTGTTTATTTTTGGTAATAAAAAATGAATTAAACAATAGCTGCATTAAGGTCTTCAACCATTTTTTCTATGTCAATTCCGTGAACTTTTGCACCTGCTTCTAAATTTTCAAATCTTGCAGCAGCACATCCTATACATCCTAAGCCGTATTTTTGGAATACTTCAATAGTTTCAGGATAGCTTTGTACAATTTCTAATAATCCCATATCTTTTGTTATTTTTGACATACATATTCCCTTTCTCAAATTTTGACTTTTTTGTTTATTTCATTAAAGATTATACAACAAGATTAGGAAAGATGTATATGTTTAAATTCTTTTTTGATGTTTTTTGTAAAGATACCGCAATAGGACTTTGCGAAATAGAAAGGTTAAACCGCTCTAAAATATATAAAAATAATTATTCCGAGCGTTTATTTTCTAATAAATCAGATAATTCAAAATTTAAGTGCTTTTTTATTGATTAGATTCATCATCTTTTTTTAGTAATTTTTCAAAATCAGAAGGCTTAATATTCCTGATAAAGTTCCTGAATTCCTCTGATTCAGCTTCATCCTTTTCACTGTCGCAAGAAACACTTCCGTCAGCCAGTACTTTTGCCGAAACAAATATCGGTGCATCAACTCTTATTGCTACGGCAATAGCATCTGACGGCCTTGAATCTATT
>CANROV010000115.1 GCA_947632315.1 Candidatus Gastranaerophilales bacterium | reverse complement strand
TGTGTGAAATAATTTATCTATAAAATATATTTCAGAAATAATAAAAATAGGTATAATGATATAAAACACATTAAAGGCAGGTATATTAAATATTAAATAAATTAAAGCATATAGAACAAGTCCACCACCATAAATCAAACTAAATATAAAAAACGAACCTAAAATTAATTCAATAACAATATTTTCATTATTATTAGTAGTATTCGTATTATTATATTTTTTCTCTGCTTCCATTCCAAACCACACGACCATTTATTTGATACATATCAGATGAAGTAAGGGTTCTTGTTGAGTATTTATTGTTATTAGAAATTAGTAATACCTCCCCATTAAATTCTTTTTTAATTTTCTTAACTAATAATTCATTAGTATCTAACAGTGTAATAATGTAAGTTTTATTATTAATTATTTCAACATCTGAATTATCAACTAATAATAAATCACCCTCTTTTATATCATCTGATTTATTTAAACCAGAGTCCATGCTATCCCCTTTAGCTTCAATAATAGAGCAGTTATAAGGATTAACACCTAAAACATTTTTTAACCACCTTTTATCAAACCAAAGGCATTCGCTTTCAGGAAAATCCATTACAATAACTCCACCCGAGGGATTGGCAGCAGCTTTAATATGATAAAACGGAATAGGAATAATATTAGAATAAGTTATGTTAGGTAATTGTTCAATATATTCTTCCTTATCAATATCATAATTAAATATATCTTTTATTCTCACTTTGATTGGAAATGAAAGTTTACGTTTCCCGCATTCAACCATTGAAACAGCAGACAATGTCATTCCTATTTTATTAACGAACTCTTGCTGTGTAAGGTGTAGAGATTTTCTAAAATCATATAATTTTTCACTATCAGAACGCATCTTAACTCCATTGTAAAGTTATGTAACATAATTAAATCATTTGTGTTATTTTTAAATCAATTGTGGGAATAGTATATATGTAAGGGTTAAACAAAGAGTTTAAACTTACCGAAGCAATAATAACACAAAATCAATAATAAAACAAATTGTGAATGGTACTTAAATTATTTAATCCCCTAAAGGCGCAAGCCATAATATCTCCTTTCAACTTTTGTAGTCGTAAGTTCACTTTAAGTACAAGTCTTTAGGGGTTTTCTTTAAAAGATAGTTGTAATTTAATATAAGGATTAATCAAATGGCAGTTAGAACAGTTAGTAGTTTAGAGAATGTAGTTAATTCACGCTTATATTTTTTAGAAACTGATTTAAAAGCAGAGATTATAGAAGTTAGATATACAGATAAAGAACACGCATATATTGTTTATAAAACGTAGTTTTCCAATGGTTCTGGTAATAATTAAGCCAGTGCGTTATTAGAGCAGAGGGGAATATACCCTCAACCATTTCTCCTTTTATTGAGGCTGTGTAGTTTAGAGTTTGAACACCATAGCGAGTGGAACTGGTGCAATTCCAGTAGCAGCCTCTTTTTCTTTAATACTTCATAATCAGAAAGTAATAAATTATGCCAAAAGATTTACCTGCATACACTTGCAGCAGTTGTGCACATTGCATACATAAGTATTGCCAAGTATTTAAACGACCTGTTGATATTAAATTTAACAGGTGTAGCAATCATAGTCATTATAACCCGAACGCAAAACCTTTTAAGGCAGATAAGAACCTTGAAATTATAATGGCTGCCGAAGAAAAAGAGCGAGCAAAACATTATAAAGGTTATTTACGTGAAGCGGAGATGATACGTAAGCAAACATTAAAAGAAATAGAAAAAGAAAAACAACAACAAAAACAAAGGAAAACAGCATAAATGAATAAGGATAATATAGAAAAACAGATTGAACTTGAAAAACGTATGACGGAGTTATCCGTTGAAAAATTCAGACGTGAGCTTGTAAAAGTTACACAGCAGAACAGTTTTTCCAGTTCAAAATCGGGTAATATAATTATTTCTAATGTTTTAGAAGTATATATAAATTCTATAAAGTCCTATTTAGATAATTACAGCAAAGGTAAAGCAATAAGAAGCACTATTGCAGCAAGTATTATTATGAACTTAGGAGCAGAAAAAGCAGCTCTTATTTCAAGTAAAGTGCTTTTAAATTCTATAAACACAGGAAGTGTACAAGCTGTCTATCGTGCTATCGGGCAAGCCTTGGAAGATGAGTTTAAAATGCAGTCATATAAAAAGGAAAATCATTATTATTATGACTCAATTCAAAAAGACTTAAATTCAAGATGTGCAAAGGCACAGCGTAAGAAGTACATCACAATGAATATGTTTAATAAGCGGTTAGCTTTTCACGTTTCAAGGTGGAGTACAACAGAAAAAGTACAAACAGGAATGATTTTAGCAAGAATATTTGTAGAAACAACAGGTTTAATGGAGTTTAAAGACGTTTTTAAAAGTAAGAAGCGAATTATATACCTTCAACCTACAAAAACCTTTTTAGAACTCACTGAAAACCTTAATAATAAGTTAGAAGTTTTAGAACCATTTTTTCTTCCAATGGTAGCAGAGCCAAAACCTTGGACAGATATATTTGAAGGTGGTTATTTAAGCCCGTATCTTAAACGGAATAAAGTTATCAAGAACAATAATAAAGCTTATTTACGTAAGTTAAAAGAATATGGCACTAACAGAGTTTTTGAAGCTCTAAACACAATCCAAAATACGAAGTGGCAGATAAATAATGAGGTATTAGATGTTGTTAAATTACTTTGGCAAGAAGGTAAAGAAGTTGCAGGACTACCTAACAGGGAAGATACTCCTGTTCCAGACTATCCCTTTCCTAATCAAACTAAAGATACTGTACTTAATGAGCGAGAGAAAAGTGCAGTTATTAAATGGAAAGCAGATACCTATGAGATACATAAAAAGAACGTAGCAACACGCTCTATACGTATTTTAACAAGTCAACTGTTAAGGATAGCTGAACAGTTTAAGGGATATGAGCAGATATATTTTCCGTATCAAATGGATTTTAGAGGAAGAATTTACCCTATACCCGTACTATTACATCCGCAAGGTAGTGATTTATCAAAAGGCTTGTTAAGATTTGCAAGAGGAAAACCTATAACAACAAAAGAAGCTGAGGACTGGTTCTTTATACATGGAGCAAATATGTTTGGAGAAGATAAAGTTAGCTATAAAGACAGGGTTCAATGGGTAAATAAACAAACAGAGCAGATTTTGTTGAATGCTAAAGACCCGATAGAGAACAGATGGTGGACAGAAGCAGATAAACCGATACAGTTTTTAGCTTGGTGTTTAGAGTTCAAGAGGTACAAAGAGAACCCAAAACTGTTTGAAACCCATATTCCTATTCAATTAGACGGAACATGTAACGGATTACAGCATTACAGTGCATTGTTAAGGGATGAAACAGCAGGAAAAGCAGTAAACTTAATTAATTCTGATAAACCAAACGACATATATCAGACAGTGGCAGACAAATTAATAGAAAAACTGAAAGGAATAAATGATGATAGATTGGGAAACTATTATACAAGCCTCGGTAGAAACGGCAATAGCTATGATAATACTCACATTGATAATGTTGATTTGTGTACCACCAATAGCTTATGTATTGATACTTCTATTGCAAATGCTTGGCTTAACTTAGGAATAAACCGCAAGCTAACCAAAAGACCTGTAATGGTTTTACCGTATGGTGGAACTCAATTAAGTTGCAGGGAATATATAACAGCTTATTTGAAAGAAAACTATTCAAGTGAGTTCTTATGGGAACATTTTAAAATCGGGAACAATCCTGCCGAATGTGTTTATAAGGTTAGTGTATGGTTAAGTCATTATTTATGGGAAAGTATCAGAGAAACTCTATCAAGTGCAATTATAGGAATGGATTATTTAAAAGCCTTAGCGAGAGCAAAACTCAAATATGATAATGCTATTGAATGGGTAACACCAATGGGTTTATTAATTCATCAAGCATATCAAAAAGCAAAAATGCACGAAATAAAAACAGAACTTTTTGGAAAAACATTAAAAACACGCTACCGAAACGACGAAGGAAACATTGATAAACAAAGACAGTTAAACGGGATATGTCCTAATTTTATTCACAGTCTGGATGCAAGTTGTTTAATGTTATGGCTGTTAAAGTGTAAAGAAAAGAACATTGAAGCCTTTATGAGTGTTCACGATTGCTATGGAACATTAGCTCCCGATACGGCAGAGTCAGCAAAATTATTAAGAGAAGCCTTTGTTGAGGTATATAAAAGACCTATTTTAGATGATTTTGAAGCTGATTTAATTGAAACTTTACCTAATGATATAGAGCTTCCCGAGAAGCCAAAAGCAGGAAGTTTAGATATAGAGGAAGTTTTAAAGAGTGATTACTTTTTTAATTAAATAAGAGAGGATAGTTATATGTCGAAAGAAAAAGAAGAAGTTTATGTAACACACACCTGTAAACATTGCGGAGCAGCTTTTGTGGATATTGATAAAACAAATGTAAAAGACACACCGCCAAACTGGAAGTATTGCCCCGAATGTGTAAAGGCAGGATTTAAGAACCCGAGAACAAGAAAGGTTAAGTATTCACCTGAACAGATAGAAGCATTTAAAAAACGTATGAAAGAGTATAGAGAGAAGAATAAATGAAAGACAGAGGATTAACAGTAACAAGTGTTCGTAAGAACAAACGGGAATTAATTTTAAGTTTAGCGAGCAGCCCGTACTATCAAATTTGCTGGTTAGAGAAGGCACTCACGAATAGAAAATGGATAGAGAAACAGATAAATGTACAAAAACAGAACAGCCGAAATTCTATATAATCAGATGATTTTAGCAGATGCACGAAAAGTCTGCGGAGCAAGTCTAACAATAATGAACACAATACAATCATTAGCCACTAAAAATCAGCTTTTAGGTCTTGCCTGTGCATTTCTATGCCTGTTGGAAATGTATGATTTAAAAGCAAGTGATGTTTTAGGGATAGCACATCAAATTGTTTATTGTAATGATGATGAGAATGTTATTAAAAACTTCAAAGCAATTAAACAATTTATGAGAGATGATTGGGATTTACAATACAAAGGAAGGTAAAAAAGGGAATGGCAGAAATAAAACTAGGGAAGAAAACAGCCTACACAACAATCATTACACCAAAAGGGGAATTAACGGGATTTAATGCAGTATTTGAACCGTCAGTAAAGTTTAATAAAAAAGGTGTATTTAATGCAAGTATTATTTTATCAAAAGAGAATGGCGAATATCTTTTGGAACTTGTAAAAGAAGTACAAAAGACACAGTTTAAAGAGTTTAAGGAAAAAGGAAGTAAGCTAACCGAAATCACAGCAATAAAACCTTTATCTGAAATCAATGAAGAAACAGGTGAAGAAACTTTTGATACAGAGGGCAGATATATCTTAAAAGCTAAAAATTCCGCACGTATAGAGAACGGATTAAAAGGTTTTCAAGTAGCTGTATTTGATTCAAAGTTAAAACCCGTAAAGAAAATCAACTTAGGTGAAGGCAGTATAGTTAAATTAAAACTGGATATTGCAGGTTATACCGTAGCAGGAAAAGTCGGAGTAAGTGTAAGACTTGTAGCAGTACAGATTATAGAGTTTGTTCCATACACAGGTTCAGTAAATGCAGCAGAAGGTTTTGATGTTGAGTGTGAAGGTTTTGATTTTGATGAAGAAGCTCAAGAAGCAACAGAAGCGGAAGAAGCTGCAACAGGAGCT
This sequence comes from Candidatus Gastranaerophilales bacterium, assembly GCA_947632315.1. GTDB lineage: Bacteria > Cyanobacteriota > Vampirovibrionia > Gastranaerophilales > Gastranaerophilaceae > Avigastranaerophilus. Next base: position 734 of record CANROV010000115.1, on the reverse strand, counting down.
ACTGAGGATGAAGAAGAAGCCTTTTAATGAAGGAGTTTAAATTTACAATCCCTGTTAAACCCCGAACAAAGAAAAATCATTCACAGCTTGTAACTCTCAAAACGGGAAGGCAGATATTATTACCTTCAAAAACTTATGCAGAGTTTGAAAAGTCAGTAATAAAGTGGTACAAAGAAACCTCTCCAATTATACACAACATTCATATAGATTATCCAATTAATTTAAAATGTCTTTTTTATAAAGAAAAGAATTATAAATCAGATTTAGCGGGATATTTACAAGCCATACAAGACACTTTGGTAAAAGTAGGTATGTTAGAGGATGATAACCACTATATTGTGGAGTCAACAGATGGCTCAAGAGTATATTTAGACAGGGAAAATCCGAGAATAGAAGTAACAATAACACCAATAGAAAGGATGTAACAACCAATGAAAAAGATAGTTAAAAAAGTAATTAAATTGTTAGATTTTCTAATCAGAATTTTAACAAGAGGATTAAAAAAGGGAGCAGAAACTCTTGAAGCAATTAAGGAAGCTGCTGAAAAGACAGAAAAATTAAGTCCTATCTTGTTGGAGATTGCAGATATTATAACAAAACTACAAGCTAAAAGAGATGAACTTAGTAAAATAACAGAGGAATAGAATGCAGCAAACACATATTCCTTGCCCCGATTGTGGTTCAAGTGATGCCTTATGTGTTAATGACGATGGTAGTACATATTGTTTTAGCTG
>CANROV010000114.1 GCA_947632315.1 Candidatus Gastranaerophilales bacterium | reverse complement strand
CATTAACTTTATTATGTAAAGAAATACATAATGCTACTGTAGGTATGACAGGAACTGCCGATGAATTTATTGCAAAAATATTTGACAGAGGTACTACGGATAATTCAACTCTGAAAGAAATAAGCGATAATTATTCGACTAAAAATGGCATAGCAGCTGAACCGGGTATATACGAAATTCTAATGGATTTTTCCAGCCTAGAGCAAAAACGTCAGAAATATAGAGAGCGTTTAAATGAAATTAATAACTCCAATTAACAAATAGCACAAATATGCGGAAACTAATTTCCGCATATTTTTTGGGTTTTCAAAAGTTAAAGATATTATAATATCGGGAATTCTATATAAGAAGGTATAATTGCAAGAATGAAAAAAAAATGTTAAAATTAATAGCAAAAGTCAAAATGAATGGAGGACTAAAATGTCAAAAGAGGACAACTCAATCAGTTTTGGTTTAGGTATGTTGCTTGGAGTTGTCGGCGGTGTTATTGCTGCCGTTCTATATGCACCAAAATCAGGGGAGGAAACACGTCAAAATGTTGAAAATGTTATTACTGATTTTGCTCAGAAATACACACCTGAAATCAAAGAAGCAAAAAGACAAGCTCTTACATCAATAGATGTTATACGTTACAGACTTGAACAACAATATAACAAAATTAATTCGGCAATAAAAGCTAAACAGCTTGCAAAGGCCAAAGAGAAAGAATCTACTGATTATGAAGTAAATTAGGAGAAAACTATGCCCCCTGTTATAGAAAGCTTATTAGCTGTATTAATAGTTGTAATTGTTATTGTTTTGGTAATTCTTACGGTGTATATTGTAAAATCATTGAAGGAATTGACCCTGACAATGCAGAGTATTAGAAATTTAACAGATACTACAAATAAAGAATTAAAGCCGGCATTTAAGTCAGTAAATAATATACTTGCAACAGTAAATAATGTTTCAAATGCCACAAATAATCAATTAGATATGGTAAAAAAAATACTGACGACGCTTTTAGGTGCATCTTGTATAGCCTTAGGCAACGTAAAAAGCAAAAGCGGATTTCTTAGCGGATTGATAAGCGGTTTTAATTTCTTCAGAAAAAAAAGGAGATAAAAATGTCAATTGGTAAATTTATTGCAGGTTTTGCAATAGGCGGTATTGTAGGCGGATTAATCGGGGTACTGCTTGCACCTCAGTCCGGGGAACAAACTCGTGAAATGTTAGCTGATAAATCTAAAGAAATATGTGATAAAGCTCAGGAAACCGTTTCGGAAATTCAATCTAAAGCGGACGGTATTGTCAGTGATATGCAAAATAAAGGTGATGAATTAATTGCAAAACTTCAGGATGTAATTAATAAACAAAAACATTCCGATGTTTAATTTGTAATTTTAAATTTTTAAAAAAATCCGATTTTAATAATCGGATTTTTTATTTGAATTTATTTTAATTTCATTAGATAATTATTATGTATAAAAATAAAAGGATTTAAATATGACGGAAACTATGGAAAAAAATTTAACTTTAAAATTAGAAGTTAATTCACTTGCAAAGTATTCAAAGTATGCTGAAATAGCTGTTGATACCATAAAAGAGAAAGCCGGAAAACAAGGGCAGTTCTTAAATTGGATAAATTTCCTTCCTCAAAATCAGATAAACAATATTGATAACTTATATGAATTGGCAGAAAAAGCTAAAAATAATATGTATACTGATTTGGCAATTCTCGGGATAGGCGGTTCAAGACATACTACAGAATCACTAATACGAATGACAGGTAAAGAAGCTAATGTACATTTCTATTCATCTGTTGATTCCGAAAGTTTCAGAAGATTTATTAATTCTTTAGATTTATCAAAAACACAATTCCTTGTTGTTTCAAAATCAGGCGGAACCATTGAAACAACAGTTGCTTATGAAAATGCTAAAAAAGTTATGCAGGAATTCCTTGAAAAAGATGATGTTTCTGACAGATTTATAGCTATGACCGATGTATCGGCTGAAAAAAGCAATTTGAGGAAATTAGTTAATGCCGGTGATATAAAATTATCAGGATGTGTTCATGATGATGTAGGCGGCAGATTCTCAATATTTGACGACGCAACCATTTTTACTTTGGCTTATGTCGGAGTACCGAAAGAAGATGTTGTTAATATGCTTAAAGCTTCTTTAAAAGCACAAAATGAATATTTAAATCCTGATATTACCGTAAATCCTGCTCTTCAACAAGCTGCATTTAATGTTAATTCAAAACTTAACGGAAAACACAAACATTTTGTTGAATATTTTGGTGACGCTTTTCAAGGTACTACTTTATGGGAAAAACAATTGAAGAATGAATCTTTAAAGGCAAAAATTTCGACTGATACAAATGTAGGCCCGGGGTATTTGCATTATAATGCTGAAGCTGATTTAGACAGTGAAAATACCGATTCATTTTTTACGTTTGTTTATGTTGCTCCTGAAGATAAAGTTACAAAAGCTGTTTTAACAGGAGTTATAAGTGCTTATTCCAATATGCACCCGGTATCTGTAATTGAATTAAAAGATTTATCTTTAACAACTCTTGCATATTTTATTGAATTTAAGCATTTTGAGACTTTATATACAGGTAACATTTTAAGACAAATTTCAGGAAATATTACTTTTGATGAAACTCCGCTTCCTGAAGTTTTACAGCCAAATGTTGAAATTTATAAAAAAGAAGTAAGAAAAGCTATGGCGGAATAAATTTAAGAAATAAAATGTCCGAAGAAATTGGGGATAAGGAACGTTACAAATTGAACCGCTGAGCCGGGTCAAAGTGCGACACAGGATTAAAAAAAGAGGGAATTTATTAATCCCCTCTTTTTTCTGTCTAAACCTAGCCGACGCCTTTGAATTTTGGTGTTGCCGTCTGTATTCCCTGTCCTTCTGCTTGCTCTATTGCTTGTAACCTTTGCTGAAGGGCTGTAACTTGTGTATCGAGTCTTTTTACTTCCAGTTCTATTGCTGTTTCCTGCATAGATACTTCATATATTTGTCTGTTAATATCGTCAACTTCTTGTTCGTATGCTTCTTGTTTTCCTGCAATTTCTGCATTTATTGATTCTCTTTCATTGGAATCTGAGGTCTGGGCAAGCTGTTGATATAATTGAGATAATTCGCCTGATTGTGCGGCGGTTAAACTGTTCATTTGCTGATTTAGTCCTAATTCGCCTGTTGCCAGTTTATATTGTTCGTCTGATCTTTGAGTTTGCTGCAATTGAGCACAATTTAGCTGTGCATCTACAACTCTTTTCTCCTGTGCAAATAATGCGTAGCCCATTTCTTTTCCCTCGATTTTAGTCCTCTTATATACATGAAAACTTTATCTTTGTAATTCATGACTAATTAATGACAATTTGTTAAAATTTTGTAACATGTCTTTTTTTAATGTTTTTTATTTTCTAAAAGTGACGAAAGACAATTTGAAAGTGATTTAAAATTTTGGTTTAAAGAATTATGCTTAGCTTGACAAATTATAGATAAATAGTTATTTAAAAAAGAATATTCGGGATTATAAAAAAACACTTTAAAAGCTTCACGCATTAAGCGTTTAATTCTGTTCCTTCTTACTGCACGTTTATGAATTTTTTTACTGACAATAAATGCAATTTTGGTAGGTGCTGACAAATCATGTTTAAGCTTACCAAAATATAAACATATATTTTCGTCTGATATTATATCGTTATATCTGTACGTAGCAATAATTGCAGAGTGTTTTTTTAGTCTGTTTTTCTTTTTCAGCATATAAACATATTAACAAAAAAGAACTGTAAATACAGTCCTTTTTTATATTCAAAAATAAGATATTAAACGGTTTATTAAGCTCTTTCTTTTGCCGTAATAGCAAGCTTATGACGGCCTTTAGCTCTTCTTCTGTTAAGAACTTCCCTTCCTCCGGGTGTAGCCATACGTGCTCTGAAACCGCTTACATTTTGTCTTTTCCTTTTTGTTCCTTCCAGCGTACGTCTCATTTTATTTCTCCTTGAATATGTTATTTTTCATTGTATCATAATAAATAAGACATAACATATTGTCAATCACAAAAAAATAAAAGGTTAAAGATTATGAACAAAATAGGTTTTATTGGCGGCGGAAAAATGGCTTCCGCTATTATTAAAGGGATAATTAATTCTAAGTGGTGCGAAGCTCATAATATTTTTGTTTCGGATAAAAATCCCGAAACATTGAATATTTTAAAAAACTCATACGGCGTAAATGTTTGCAATAATAATGCAGATGTTATAAAAAATGCACCAATAATACTCTTTGCTGTTAAACCGTTTGTTTTAAGAGAAGTTCTTGAGGAAATAAAACCGTATATAACAAAAAACCATATCGTTTTATCAATAGCAGCAGGAATATCGATTGAAACAATTGAAAAAATTTTGGGTGAAGTCCCTGTTGTAAGAATAATGCCCAATACTCCCGCACTGGTAAATGAAGGAATGAGTGCCGTATGTAAAGGAAATTTTGCTAATAATGAACATTCTGATATTGCACTTCAAATATTTAATTGTATTGGTAAAGTTATTGAAACGGAAGAAAAATATATAGATATAATTACTGCAATATCCGGTTCGGGGCCTGCTTTTTATTATTATGTTATTAATGAAATAGCCAAATCGGGTGAAAAATTGGGATTAGATTATGAAACTTGTTTGAAACTTTCAGCTCAAACGGCATTTGGTTCGGCTAAAATGATAATGGAATCGGGAATAAATCCCGAACAATTAATAATTAATGTAACTACTCCGGGTGGCTGCACCGCTGAAGGGAATAAAGTTTTAATTGAAAAGAACGTCAGTGAAATATTAGCGGAAACAATTAATAAAACGGCACAAAAAGCAAAAGAATTAGGGAAAAAATAAAATATGACAAAAAGAGCGTTAATTAGTGTATATAACAAAGAAAAACTTGTTGAGTTTGCTCAAGAGTTAATAAAATATGATTATGAAATAACTGCGACAGCCTCAACGTTTGAATTGTTAAAAGAAAATAATATAAAAGCAAAAGAAATAAGCGAAGTAACCGGCAGAAAAGAGCTTATAAACGGAAAGGTAAAAACTCTTTATCCTGATATTTATGCAGGAATTTTAGCCGATTTAAATAATGAAAAAGAAAAATCAGATATTGAAAAAAACGATATAAAGCTTTATGACATGGTGGTAATAAATTTTTATCCGTTTGAAGAAGCTGTTAATAAAGGTGAAGAAGAAGAAAAATTAATAAATACAATTGATATAGGCGGGCCTTGTATGTTAAGAGCTGCGGCAAAAAACAATAAAAGGGTATTAGCCGTTTCTTCTCCTACCCAATACAAAGAAGTCATAAATGATTTAAGGGAACATAACGGTGAAACCTCTTTAAAATTAAGACGGGATTTTGCACTTAAAGTATTTGAAAAGACTGTTGATTTTGATACAAAAATACTCAAAGAATTATCAAACCGTTATGAATTTGAGAATAACAGTTATTTTTCATTAAATATGAAAAAAGCAAAAGATTTAAGGTATGGTGAAAATCCGCATCAAAATGCAAGCATATATTATACTAAGGATACAATAGACTACGAAATATTAAACGGAAAAGAATTATCATATAATAATATTAACGATATTACGGCTTGTACAAATATTTTAAGCGAATTTTATGATGTATCAGCCTGTGTAATAATTAAACATACGACACCATGCGGGGCAGCATTGGGTAAAAATATAGAAGAAGCTTGGGCAAAAGCATTAGACTGTGATCCGTTAAGTGCTTTTGGCGGTATTGTTGGTTTTACTCAGGTTGTTAATGAAAATTTAGCAAAACAGTTAACCGCAATGTTTTTAGAAGTAATTATCGCTCCTGATTATACACCTAAAGCACTTGCTTTGTTGAAGACAAAGAAAAATTTAAGAGTTATTAAATTAAATACATCGCTTCAGGAATATAAAAATTATCTGTTTGAGGAAATAAAAATAACTCCTTTCGGAACGCTTGTTCAGACATCCGATAAAGGAGAACTTGATAAAGATAATTTTAAAGTAGTGACAAAAATAAAACCGACTCAGGAAATGATAGAGGATATGATTTTTGCATGGAAGATAGCAAAACATGCAAAATCAAATGCAGTAGTTATAGCAAAAGATTTTAAAGCTATAGGAATAGGGCAGGGGCAAACAAGCCGTGTTGACGCTTTTGAAATAGCTTTAAATAAAGCATGCGACGGTTCAAAAGATGCCGTTGCCGCTTCTGACGGTTTCTTCCCCGCTATAGATAATATTCACGTTGCCGCACAAGGAAGAATTGCAGCAATTATTCAGCCGGGCGGAAGTATCAAGGATGAAGATGTTATTAAAACTGCTGACAAGTATAATATTGCCATGATTACTACGGGAATAAGACATTTTAAACATTAATAACTATGACGGAAAATCAAGAAAAAAATACAGTAAAA
>CANROV010000113.1 GCA_947632315.1 Candidatus Gastranaerophilales bacterium | reverse complement strand
ATATACTTTAGGCAGAAGCAGAAGGGTAGCTTATTATGCCGTTAAGATTGCTAAATCTATGCATTTGAATGAAGCAACAGTCGGTAGAGTTGAATTGGCAGGATTACTTCACGATATTGGCATGATTGGCGTTTCTGATGATATACTTGCTAAGGTTGATAAGCTTACTCCTGAAGAATATAATGAAATCAAAAAGCATGTGGAGCATTCTGTAAAAATATTGGATGATATAAAACAATTAAGTGATGTTGTTGAAATTATTAAGTATCATCATGAATATTATGACGGTAACGGTTATCCCTACCAAAAGAGCGGAGAAGATATTCCTATCGGCTCAAGAATAATAGCTGTAGCTGATGCTTTAGATAGCATGATTACTCCAAAAGCATACAGAAATCAAATGACACCTGAGGTGGCTCTTAAGAAAATTAAGGATTTGTCAGGCAAGCAGTTTGATCCTATTGTTGTTGATCATCTGGAACAAATTTTATCAGCTTCAATTCAGGAAATAAAAAATTTAGAAAGCGCTGCAATTTTTTAAAAAATATTAATAAATGCTCTGCGAAATTAGTTTTGAATATTTTAAAGGTATTTAATGAAGAATGCTTGAACAGTTAGTAAGTTTAGACCAAAGTATTAATCTTGTTGTCGGTGCAGGTTTCTCAGGTGCCGTAATTGCTAATTTAATTGCAAATGAGTTAAATGAGCAAGTGGTTGTTATTGATAAAAAATCTCATATTGCAGGCAACAGTTATGATTTTAAGGATGAAAACGGGATTACTATTCATAAATACGGCTCTCACATTTTCCATACCAATTATGATGATGTATGGCAGTTTTTAAATAACTATGGTTCTTTTAATACATATATGCATAGAGTTTTGGCTGTAATTGACGGAATAAAAGCTTCTATTCCGTTTAATATCAACACTCTTTATGATGTTTTTCCAAATTCTCTTGCAATAAGACTGGAAGAAAAATTATTAAAAAATTTTGAATATAATTCAAAAATTCCTATAATGGAATTTCAAAAAACAGCGGATGATGATTTAAAATTTTTAGCTGATTTTATTTATAATAAAGTATTTCTTAATTATACAAAAAAACAATGGGGAGGAGCAGCACCTGAAATGCTTGACGGTTCGGTTTCTGCCAGAGTTCCCGTTTTAATCAGCAAAGATACAAGATATTTTCAGGATAAATATCAGGGAATTCCCGTTAATGGTTATACAAAACTTGTTGAAAATATTTTAAATCATAAAAATATTAAGCTTTTAACTGATGTAAAATTTTTAAAAGATGATTTAAGATTGCCGTTTAAAAGAATTTTTTATACCGGTGCAATTGATGAATTGTTTAATTATGAATATGGCATATTACCGTTTAGAAGTGTCAGTTTCAAATATGAAACGTATGATTTAGAATCATATCAAAATAATACGGTTGTTAATTATCCTAATAATTATGATTTTACAAGGATACATGAATATAAGCATTATCTTAGGGAAAAATCTTCTAAGACAGTTATTGCAAAAGAATTTTCAACTGATTTTAAACCGGGTGTAAATGAACCATATTATCCTGTTGTAAATGATGAAAGTAAAAGATTATATGAATGTTATAAAAAATTAAGTCTTGAATATAAAAATTTGTATATTCTGGGCAGACTCGGCGATTTTAAATATTATGATATGGATAAAGCCATCAGACGTGCATTTGAAGTTTTTGATATGATTAAAAAAGGAATATAATGTCTGAGAACGGTTCTAAAATTAAGATATTAGTAGCATTTCATAAACCATATAAGTCATTGAAAAATAATATTTTAACTCCGATACATGTCGGGCGTGATATTGCTTTTGAAAAAAGTAAGGATGGAGTTATTTCAAAAGAAGATTATGATTGGTTGATTGAAAATTGTATCGGAGATAATACGGGTGACAACATATCAAGCTTAAACAGATATTTCTGCGAGATGACTGCATTATATTGGGCTTGGAAAAATTATGATAAATTGGGTAATCCTGAATATATCGGATTAATGCATTACAGAACATATTTCTATTTGGGAAATATTCCACCGGTAAGTAATTTAATAAAAAATTATTTGACCCAAGGGAGAAAAAATGATATTTCATTTTTATGTGATAATTATTTGTTCTGTGAAGAAATTTTTAATGAAGTACTTAAAAATTATGACGGAATTATTTTAAATACAGCCGAAATAGATTTTGAAAAATTTCCTTATTACTTTAATCCTAAGAATGTGAGAAAGATTATTGATAAAAATAAATATCCCGATATTTATAATCTTATTGACAGTTATGAACAAGAACATCTTATAAGCTTTAAAAATATGTTTATTTTTAAAAAAGAGGATTTTTTTGAATACTGTTCTTTTGTGTTTGATGTACTTTTTACTTTAAAAGATAAACTAAAAAATGATATAAAAAACAGAGAATTGGGATTTTGGGCGGAAACATTATCTCATCTCTATTTCCTTTATTTAAAGACAATAAAAAAAGAAAAATTATGTAATGTAACTTTTTTCTATCCGTTTGAAAAGAATAACAGTTTAAAAAAGAAATTAAAATATTTGTTATATAAAACATCAAATAAAATATTATGTAAGAACGGAAATATAAAATTAATCAAAAAAACATTAAAATATAAACTTAATGCAAAATAAAAGTAAATAAAAATAACTTTATGGTAATATTAAGATATTAACAGTAAAAGAGGTTATTTTATATGAGAATGTCGAAACTTTTTGTGCAAACTTTGAGGGAATATCCATCGGATGCGGAGGTAATCAGTCATAAGCTCCTTGTCAGAGCCGGATATATTAGAAAATTAGCAAACGGAATATACAACTATCTGCCTTTAATGCAAAGAGTGCTGAAAAAAGTAGAAGACATAGTACGAGAAGAAATGGATAATGCAGGCGCTCAGGAACTTTTAATGCCGTTTGTACAACCTGCTGAATTGTGGCAGGAATCAGGCCGATGGGATGTATACGGAAAAGAATTGATGAGATTAAAAGACAGACATTCCCGTGAAATGTGTTTAGGCCCCACTCATGAAGAAGTTATTACCTCTATTGCTCGTGAAGGTATTCATTCTTATAAACAATTACCTGTTAATTTATATCAAATACAGTCCAAATTTCGTGATGAAATAAGACCAAGATTCGGACTTTTAAGAGGCCGTGAATTTATAATGAAAGATGCATACAGTTTTGACGCTGATGAAGAAGGACTTGATAAATCATATAACATAATGGCTGAAGCATATAAAAGAATATTTGAACGCTGCGGGCTTGAAACAAAAATGGTTCAATCTGATTCAGGTGCAATCGGAGGCAGTGTTTCTCATGAATTTATGGTGCTTGTAAATGAAAATGCCGAAAATAATGCTGGTGAAAATGATGTTTTCTATTGCACTAAGTGCGGTTATAGTGCAAACTCTAATCACGCAGTATCCGTTTTAAACCCTGTTGAAACAGATGGTCATTTTGATTCCGCTAAAATTGTTGATACCCCTGATACTCATTCTATAGAAGAATTGTCGAAATTTTTAAATATTCCGCAAAGTGTTATTTGCAAATGTTTGATTTATGTTGTAGATGGTAAATATATTGCCGCACTTATTAGAGGTGACAGAACAATTGAAGAAACAAAATTAATGAATGCTTTTCAAGGTAATGATATTAGAATTGCCCGAAATGATGAAATTGAAGAGATAATGACCAATTCGGGATATACGGCAGTCGCAGGATTTATAGGGCCAAAAGGACTTAAGAATGTTGAATTAATTGCTGATGAAACAGTAAAAGACCTTAAAAACTTTGTTATCGGTATTAATCAGAATGATAAACATCTTATTGGCGCTAATTGGGGAGTAGATGTTGAATTGCCTCAAAAAATTACTGATATCAGGCTTGTTGAAGAAAATGACAGATGTATTGATTGCGGTGCTTCTTTAAAAGTTACTAAGGGTATTGAAGTTGGTAATATATTTAAGCTTGGTACAAAGTATTCAAAAGCTATGAATGCTGCTTTTACCGATAAAGACGGTCAGGAAAAACCTTTTATAATGGGATGTTATGGTATAGGTATAACAAGAACTGCCGCTGCCGCCGTTGAAAGACATCATGATGAATATGGAATTAAATGGCCTTTGGCAATTGCTCCGTTTACTGTTATTGTTGTTCCTGTCAGCGATCAGGATGAAATTCAAATGAAAGTTGCGGAAGATATTTATAATAAACTATTAAATGCTAATGTTGAAGTTCTTATTGATGACAGAGCAGAAAGAGCGGGAGTAAAATTAAAGGATGCCGATTTAATAGGAATTCCATATAGAATAACTGTCGGAAAAACTATTAAAGACAATTTAATTGAGTTTAAGAACCGTTCCAATGGTGAAACTGAGACTATTACTCCTGATGAAGCTGTCAGAAGAATAATAGAGATAATAAAATAGAAAAATTAACAAATGTAAAAATTTTGAAAAAAATTTTTATTCTTTGACAATAAATTTTACTTTTTAATTTAAAAAAAGAAAAAGGAATTTATTTTGCTTACTATTTATCCCTGTTACTCAAAAACTTCATACAAAAATAGTTATAAGAGCATGCCTCCGGCCAATACTTCATTGGAGGAAGGCGATAAAGCCTTAAATGAAAATAAATATCAAGAAGCATTAAATTCTTATCAAAAAGCTTTAAATGAAAATTCTGAAAATTATATTGTATACAAAAAAATAGCTAAAGCTCAATTCCATTTGAAAGATTATGATTCATCAATAAAAAATTATAATGTATATTTAAAAAATTCGCCTGATGACGCTGAGGTTTGGATAGAATTAGGAGAAGTCCAAAGACAAAAGGGTGAATATAATAATGCAATAACAAGCTTTGAAAAAGCTTTAAATATAGAACCTAAAAATGATCTTGCAAAAAGAAGTATTTTAGAAACACAAAATAATAAATTAAGTTGTTATAATCCCGAACAAGCATATCGGGAAAAACAGGATTATGCGGCTCAAAATCTTAAGACTGCAATCCAAATAGCCGCTGACTATATGTCTTTAGACTATATGAAAGATTTAGCCGATATAAAAATTCAATTCGGTAAAACAGCACAAATGGGCGGTACTGCCAATATTGCTCAATATGAAAATCATAAAGGAGCTATAACTGTTTCTGATTCTTATATATATGCTTCGCCTATCGTAATTGCGGCTTACTTGATTCATGAATCAGTGCATGCTAAAGATAAAGATTCTTATACTTCCGTAAGGGAAGAACAAGATGCTTATAAAACCGCTACTCAATTTTGGATTAGAAATTCAGAAGGAATTCAAGACCCTGAAATGGATTATGCTGCTTCTTTGTATAAAAAATCACCTGCTTCTTTGGCTTCAAGAGTCCAAGAAATATATGAATTGCGTGACCCTAATATAGCCAAAACTTCACCTAATCATCCTCCGTATAAATTGTTTAAATTCCCGCTCAGTAAATCTAAAGCTGCAAGCCAGCCTATTAAAGTTTATGATGTTATTGCATAATCATTTATCTTTTTTTTATAGTTAATCTTCATTAAAATCATTATCCGAAATGTCTTCTTCTTTCTCTTCTTCCTTTGGTCTTAAATCTATTTCGCCCCTCGTTATTATATAAATTGTTTCTGTTGCTTTTGCAACATATTGTCTGTATTTCTTTTTTGATAATTTTCTTGTCTTTATTTGTTCGTCGACGGTGTCAAAATATTCCTGTAAATAATCAAGCCTGTTATTTCTGTCTTCATTGAGCCATTGAAGAAATGGTTTATTACTTTTACGGGAATTGCACGCATTGTGCATGGCCATATAATTGGATATATCATCATGATTTTGTTCAAGATTGTATGCCAAAATGTGGTCGGTACTTGCTAATGAAGAAGATAATAATCTTGTCGCTATGGTATATGAATCCCAATCCTGTTGTAATTTGTTTTTCCCAGAATATTTAACTATCCATGCGGAATTCATATCTGTTGAGGTCGGAAAATTGCGTGCTATTCTTTGTAGTTTTTCATATTTTTTCGGATTTTTAATGGGAATTTTGCTTATTTCATCAATCATTATTTTCCTTCTGAAAGGTGCGGATTCTTTTTTATTGTGAATTTCACGCCGTAAATTTTTTAACTTCCCTGTTAATGCCGTTTTCTCATTATCAGGTAAAGTCTTGGAAAGAGAATTCATTTTTTTAAACTGCCTCATTTGCGCAGCTTGTAAAACAGGTAATTTGGAATTTCTTAGTTCTACAAGTAGTGTTCTTATATCTTTTGAAGAATTAGCCCGTTTTGTCATTTGATTTAATTCTTCATATACACTTAATTCTACGGGACGCATATATTCTTTGTATTGCCCCAAAAAATTAATATATTCTTCAGGCGGAATTAGTTTTAATTCTTCCGAAATTTTCTCAAATTTTGTCCGTGTTAATATTGTTTTTCCGCATG
>CANROV010000112.1 GCA_947632315.1 Candidatus Gastranaerophilales bacterium | reverse complement strand
GTTTAAGGCGGCACCCTGCTAAGGTGTTGTGTGGAGTAATCTGCACCGTGGGTTCGAATCCCACCTTCTCCGTTTTTATATTTAATCTAGTGTCACACTATACCACCGACTCCTCGTCGCTATACGAGTGTTCGTATATTAACTCAAATATAAACATTATCTTTGGAAAATTAATATGGAAGTTTTTAAAAAATATATTGATACAAATTCGGCTCATTTAATAGTAAAAATATTAGGGATTAAATTAAAATTTAAAACTGAAACTGCAAAGTTAAGATACGAACTTAATACCCTATATAAATTAATAAATCACACAATTGATATAACAAATATTCCTCCCGCAAAAGGTAAATTACGTGAATTACAATTAAATTCAGCTAATATACTTTTTCTATTTGACAATATTTGTAAACAAAATAATATTCAATATTGGCTTAACTATGGTACGCTTTTAGGTGCCGTAAGGCATAAAGGTTTTATTCCCTGGGATGATGATATTGATGTTTCAATACTTAGAGAAGATTATAATAAACTTTTACCAATACTCAAAAAAGAATTTGAAAATAACAGTGATTTTCAAATATCTGAAAACCTTCCAAACTCAAATGTATTTTTTATTAAATTAGAAAGAAATATTTCTCGGGGAGGGGGATGTGTAGATATCTTTATTATTGATAAATTCTATACTGAAGAATTTACCGAAAAATCAGAAAAAAGTTTAATTAAAACTTTGTTTAACGCACGAAAATATTTTGAAAAAAAACATAAAATGAAAAATTACACAGAAGAAGAAATAAATAAAATTAATAAAGACATATTAAACATTGAACAACGCTACGGGCTTAGAAATAACGGAACAGAAAAAGATAAAGTTATTTTATATTCTTCTATAGGATCCAGTCATGACTGGGAACATAGTTATTTTAATTATAATGATATTTTTCCGCTTCGCCGGTTAGAATTTGAAGGAAATAGCTATCCTGTTCCTAATAATTACACAAAATATTTGGAAAAACTTTTTGGTGATTATATGTCATTTCCACCTTTAAATTCAATACTTAATCACCAGTAAAAAATAAATAATAAAAAAGGAGGGAGCTTATTTATAAACTTCCTCCTTTTTGGTATTTATAATATTTCTTTAGCTTTTTTGGTTTTAGAATTTAATAAATAAGAAGAAATATTAGCTTTGGTTTTTGCAAGTGAAATATTGCTTAAAGCATTACTTGCTTGAATTTCAGGGTCAGTTTCATCCGGTGCCGGTTTGTTTGGATCGAAACCTTCCTCAGGTTTTATACACTCAGATTGATCCGGGTCCGGGTCTGGGTCTGGATCCGGGTCTGGATCGGGATCGGGATCAGGCTCGGGTTTTGTAGTTGATTCATCCGGTTTAAATACATCTTCATCAGGAACATCAGGTTCAATTTCACCCGCAAATTCCGAATCAGGAACTGTAGGGTCTGTTACTTTGTTATCTACAGGTCTTTTGTTTACAAGAAGAATTTTTTCACTTCCGTCTTCGCCAAATTCAATGTGATGACGCTGTTTATATTTACCGTCATTAGTAATACCAGCAGATTCAGTAACATTAAATTCATCATCACCCGTATTAAATGTACCGCCAACTTCTATATATGCACGTCCATCACTATCGCCGGGCT
This sequence comes from Candidatus Gastranaerophilales bacterium, assembly GCA_947632315.1. Lineage (GTDB taxonomy): Bacteria > Cyanobacteriota > Vampirovibrionia > Gastranaerophilales > Gastranaerophilaceae > Avigastranaerophilus. The sequence continues at coordinate 4,867 of CANROV010000112.1, read as the reverse complement.
GACTTAAATGTTCTTTAGTTTTTGGAGAACCTGATAGAATATCACCAGCTACTTTAAGTGTCATATCCTCACCTGATACCAAGCTTGATATAGATAAATCACCTTCCGTAACAATTAAATCCATGTCTTTGACTGCTTTAGCAATTATGCCATTGTTTTTTGTTCCGACACCTGTAAGTTCTGCATGCAAATTTCTGCCGGATTTTAAGTTTGTTTGAATATTATTCATATCACCATAAACAATAACGTCACCGTTGCCTTCAATATAAATTCCTTTTCCTGTTTTGAATTCATAGTTATCATAAACATTAAATGCATCATCAGATGAAGATGTAAGATGAATATTTTGTCCTGCTTCTATAACTACAGGCTGTTTGTTATCTTTTAAATCACTGTCTTCAGTATTAATAGAAACATCTTTAGCCGCTTTTAAATATATTTTATTTGTTTTTTCACGGTTTTTACTATTTGCTTTAAAACTGCCTAAATTTGACAATTCTATACTTCCATTTGTAGATTCAACTGTTATATTTGTATCTTTACCGCTTGAAGTAAAAGTATTATTTGTAAAGTTCTTTTTATTTATATTATTTGCGGTTTTTACAAGAATATTATTGTTAGAACTAACTTGTGTAGATGTCATTAACAGGTCATTTTGAGAAACAAGTTTTGCATCGTCATTTTTTGCATTCAATGCACTTGTTCTTGTCCATACCAAATTATCTGCAGTAATATCAATTCCATTTCCGGTAATTTGAGAATCAAGTACTTGAGCTTTATCTCCGCCGTGGATTGTTACTTTTCCATTTGAAGATTGAACCTTTGATTCTTGTCTTTTAGTGTTAGTTTTTCCGTTACCATCAGGCTGTTGTATTGAAGCTATTTTAGCAGCATTAATATTAATATCTTTATCAGCTGTTATAACAGAATGATTTGAAACAACGTCATCTGTTTGTGATTGAATATTTACTTTATCTGCTGAATTTATTGTTGAATTATTTAATGAAACTTTTTTACCTGCTAAAATTTTAATTTCACCGCCGCCATTTTCTCTTGTTGCATCATTTGCATCTGTATAATTAGCAGTTTCCAAATTGGAATCTTCAACTAACACTTTGTTGGCAGCTGTCAACCAAATTTTTCCGTCATTTCCTTGTACAGCTCTTGTTGCTTTTAATGTAGCACCTTTTAAGCTTAAAACGCTGTCATCATGTTTTGACATATTTCTTATATCAATATGTCCGGAATTTAAATCACCTTCAACAGATATTGTCATTTTTTCATCTGATGCTTGTAAATGTTCTTGAGGTATAGAGGCGATTGTTCCGTTATTTGAATATGTAAAATGAACTCCGTCAGCGGTTACTATTTTTATTTTACCGTATTGACCGCTTGTTGATAACTTTGAACCTTTTAATATATTAACCTTATCAGAAACAAATGCAATATTTTTATCACCTTTGATAGTTGCATTATCAACAGTAATACCGTGTTCCGTAGTTCTGTTTTGTCTGTCTAATTTTAAAGTATCATCTTCATAAGTACCGTCAAAAGTTGACACAGTAAATGAGTTTAAGTTAACATTTGCACCGTCGCCGAATAATACACCGTTTGGGTTTAATAATATAACTTTACCCGAAGCTTCATATCCGCAGCCTTCACAGCCTGATTGTGTAATTCTACCGTATATTTGAGACATACCGCCTGCTTGTTCAACTTTATTAAATGCCGTTTGATTATGCCCTGTAAATTCAAAATTAACTGTTGCATCACTGCCTACGTTAAATGAATCCCAGTAAAATTTTCCAACTTGATTATTTCCTTTATTTACCTGAACATTTAATTCATTGTCGCCTTTATTAGACACAGACCCATTTTCAAGCCCTCTTAAAGAAGGGAGCGTATTGGGTAACACATCAGCAAAGACAGCGCTGTATGATGTCAATGTAATTACTCCTAACGCCAATGCAGTACTTAAAATTCTTCTCATTTTTCTCTTCTTTCATTTTATATTATAAATACACATATTTATTAAATGACTTATTATAATTTTTTAATATACCCGTTATAAAGATTTTAACAAAAAAAAATTTGCTATATCTTTTTAATTTTGTATATTAAGAAATGTAATAATTTTAATATTTTATATAATTTTTATTTTCTTTGGTTTTGATATAAATATGAAAATATCTTTTCCTCAAACATTTACAGTAAATAAAATCAGCCGGCAGAATCAAACAAATAAAGCCGTTAATAATCAGCTGTCAAAAGATATTTTTATATCTGATACAATACCGCACTTTTCCGCAGGCTCATTTCCGCCTTACAATTGCCCGCTGTTTAAAGTTATACAAAACGGTAATAACTTAATAAAAGGAAGAGAAGTAAAAAAATAATTTTAAGCAATACAAAAGGAGAAAAAACAAAAGGCGCCATTATTCAAGATATATCGGATTCCAATCAATATTTTGCTTGTGCAAACGGCAAAGCACAATGCAGAATGCTTTTATCGGAAGGAAATGACTGCATATATATTGAAGAACTTTACGGATTCAATAATCAAGGCGACATAAAAGGTGCAGGAACTCAGCTTTTAAAATTTGCTTCTGAAAAAAGTATTGAAAAAGGCTATAAAGGTAAATTACAACTTAAAATGTCAGGTTCATTCCCGTTTTACTATAAAAATAATTTTAGAATAACTAAAAATACGGCCGACTCAAATATTAAAAACGCTGCAATTGATTATATTACAAGAAATGGTGAGTCAATAAATAAACTTTGGCTTCCTTATTGGTCAACGCCTATTGTTGAGCTGGATGAAACAAGTGCTTCCCATATGCTAAGAGGTATAAGAGATATTAATAATTCAAAATCAAAAGTTCTGTATTCAAAACAACTGCCAATCAAAAACAGATTAAGAAATGCAGATATAGATTTTTGTGATTTGGGCAGTGATTTTGTTATTCAAATTATTGATAAAGATAAAAGTACAAATTCTTGTCTGGCATATATAGAAGGTAAAATTAAAAACAAAAATTTAATAACAAACGGAGCAATAAAAAGTAATTGGTGCTATGACCAAGAGCCAAGAATTATAAAAGAACTGAAAGAAGCATACAAAATAGCTCAGGAATATTTTACGACTTAACCATTACCGAATTATAATTTGCTCGGTTTTTCAAATACTCCATCAACGCACCGCCAATTTCTTCCGTTGGGTCAAAGTACGGAGAATTAGGCATAAAAGTTTGTCTTAACATCATTTTACTTAAAGGGCCAAAAGCGTCAGGTATCAGAGTTTTTCGGTATATTCCAGATAACATTACCTGAACATTCGGAGAAGTCACATCATTAAACCTCGATATTACGGGATACATCTTATCAATACCTTTTACCCCCTTATCAAGCATTTTATCCAATATTTGAAGTGCATCAAGCACTTGCTCTTCCGTTGAAGCCGATTTTAAAAATGATTCAATATATGGAAGTGCTTCCTCTCTTGAATTTACTATTTCTTTTGTTTTTAATTCATCATAAGTACAGTAATTTCTAACAGGATTAGCAAGAGAAACTCCGCTTCCCAGCTGACTTATTTTTTGAATTGTTATATTACTTATTGCCATAATTTAATCCTATGTATATACATACGGAGGCCCGTTTTTTGTTTCTAACAATATATTATCAGCATATTTTTTTAATTCTTCTTTTGTTTTCGCACCATTAGAAGCCTGTTTCATAAAATCATCCACCAACGGATTAACAGCACTTTCTTTTTTTGATTTAAAATTAGCTATTTCAACCTCAACAAGACGCTTCCTTAAATTTAATTCCGTTTTAGCATTCTCTTTTAAAACAGTAACATCTTTTATTGCATCTATCATATGCTTAAATATATATCCTACTGCACTTGATGATGTAAATGCCATAAATATATATTTTGTAAATTTATTTTCAGGATTAATTATCCAGTTATATAAATGACCTCTGTTTTCATCGATATAGCAATAATACTGAACTTTCTTAGGAATACCTCCAAGTGCGGTAGGCGCATCCGCAAATATTGTATGCCTTGCCTCATTTACGGTATCAATAATTCCGTCAAGCTCATTTTGAGATAATCCGAATTTTTGCCCCACTTCATTTATATATTCAGGCTTTGCACATATTGACTGCAGTAACTCGATAACCTTAGGCAGGTCATTTTTATCACCTTTTTGGGCAAAAGAATCAATAACAGATATAATTTTCTCCGTAAATCCCGTTGCAAATTTCTCGGAATTTTCTGCAGTCTTTTTTAAATTAGACAAACTGTATTTACCCGTTAAAATTGCTGCTATTACAATTCCAGTTGTCATAACTATATATTTTATATTCTTTTTAAGTGCATCTTTTTTCTTCGCTGCTTCTTCATCTTCATTTTTAGAATTCACGGAAGCTTTAAACGATATATATTTTTCAAAAACAGAAGGAGAAGATTTTACCTTTTCAGGCTTATTTAATACTGAATCAAACAGACTTACATTCTTTTTCAGCATATCATTAACGACTTTTAATTTTCCGGCAAAAGAGCTTGTTTCAACTTTAATTAAATCCTCTTGTAAATCTCTTTCTATATCTGCTGATTGTTTTTTCAGCCAAATTTCTTTTGCACCGTCAATAAAATTTTTAGCTGCAATTGTCACACCGCTCATCATAAAGATACCGGCAGCACCAAGAATATTTCTGGCATTAGGATCTCTGATTGCTCTATATATTGCAAATTGAGGTTCTTCCTTTATATTCATATTTATAGCCAAATCAGGAAGCTGTTCAAACGCTTTTACATTCATCAATGTTTTTGATGATTTTTTTAAAACACTGCTTAATC
>CANROV010000111.1 GCA_947632315.1 Candidatus Gastranaerophilales bacterium | reverse complement strand
CAGCAAAAACTCTTAAAAATGAAGGCGCTAAGTTAAAATTCTGGGAAAAACCATTAAAAGCTTTAGGTAAAATTTTATCTGCCGGTTTAGATGATATAAAGAAATCTAAATATATTAAATTACCTGTTTTAGGTAAAAAGAAACTTCCTACATTGAAAGGATTTGCAACAGGTTTTGGACGTTTATTAATTATTATGATGGTAATTCAGCCAATAATTCAAAAGCCTGTTACTAAGTTATGTCATAAAATTTTTGGAGAACCTAAAACATATTTAAAGAAAATGAATGAAAAGCAAGATAATGACAAAACAAAGTCTGCTCCTAAAAATGTTGATTTAAATACTCAAAATACTCCTTCAAATTCTACCAATTTAATTGATAAATGGACAAATCAATTATTTAATGAGCCAAAACAAGAAAATGAAGCACCTCTATCTGCTTCAGGAATTACTCCTGCAGATAAAAGCAGTCAAGAGCAGAATCCGCAGAATGTTGCACCTGAAAATAAAACTCAACCGCAAGAAATTAATCAAGAGGCAATTCCTGCACTTAATTTGTTCAAAAAAAATAAAGAAGGTGAAGGTTACATCCCTTCTATAGAAGTAAAAGATAATGTTAAAGAAAATAAAGCTATTGAAAAAGAAATAAATCAAATAGTTAAAAATACAGAAAAATATATGAATCAAATTCAAAAATCTCTATAATTATTGATATAATTGAAAACAAATGCTAAAATCTGAATTATGTTAATTCATTATATCTCAAATTATATTGAATATCTTGAAGTTGAAAGAGGGCTTGCTTATAATACAATTTTAGCTTATAAAACCGATTTATATTCCCTTTTTAATTTTTTGCAAAAAAATGGAATTTCTGTAGACATTTCTCAAATACAGCGTATACATTTAAATATGTATATAAAAAATTTATATGATGAACATTATACCGCAAGAAGTATAACCAGAGAAATTGCTTCAATTAAAGGATTTTTTAAATGGTTAAGTATAAATGATATAATACAACACAATCCTGCCTTGGCTATAGAACAGCCTAAACTGCCCAAACGACTTCCAAAAGTTTTATCCGTTAAAGAAATAACCGAATTATTGAATGAACATATGAGCGTTATTAATAAAGCCGTTTTTGAATTATTGTATGCAGCGGGATTAAGAGTTTCTGAATTGACAAATATTCAAATTAATAATATTGATATTAATGCTAAATATTTAAGATGTATAGGAAAAGGCTCAAAAGAAAGAATTGTTCCTATCGGCAATAAAGCTTGCAGTGCAATAAAAAATTATTTGAATGAAAGAAATTATATAATAAAAAAATATAATATTAATTCCCGATATTGTTTTATAAAAGAAAACGGAAAAAAATTGACAAGACAGGATGTATATAAATTTATTAATTCAATAGGAAAAAATATAAATAAAGATATATCACCGCACACAATCAGACATTCTTTTGCTACGCATTTGCTTGAAAATGGGGCAGATTTGAGAGTAGTGCAAGAACTGTTAGGACATAGTGATGTTTCTACAACTCAATTGTATACTCATATTAGTAAAAAACGATTAAAAGATATTTATTTCTCCATAAATGGTGAAAAAAAATAGCAAAAATTATATTTACACTGTTTTATCTTAGTAAAGTTAATAAAAATAGGAAAAGTCATGCAAATTCAATCTTTAACAAGTTTACACAGTGCAAATACACATAATTATTCAAAAAATTTTAAAGGTCTATGGGGGAAAACTTCTATTGAGTCTGATATGGATGAAGGTTTAGGATGTTTTGTTGATAGAGAAACTTTTTATTATTATCCGTTTAAAGATGAATCAATCAGAAAAATTAATTCGGTAATAAAAGAAAATACTTTTGACTTTATAGATGAATCGGGAGTAAAGCCAAGATATATTATAAAAGAATGTAAACAGGGGATAACTCTTCCGTTTAAAGAATCTTATTATAAAACGTACTTGGAATTAAATAAAAATTCTTCTAATTTATTTGACTTTAAAAAAGTTCACTTTTTAGTACAAGATAAATATGTAAATAAAACAAGAAATGAACAAACACCTGCCCGGAATGAAAAATTAGACGGTTTGTTTGATCGCAGAGCTTAAATTAATATTGCAGCCATACAAGCTGAAACATAAGAAGTAAGCGTACCTCCGATTAATGCTCTTATACCCATTCTTGCCAGATTTTTTCTTTGGTTTGGAGCAATTTCTCCTATACCTGATATTTGTATAGCAACAGAGGTAAAATTAGCAAAACCTGATAGCGCAAATGTGGATATTATAAAACTGCGTTCCGACAAAATTCCTTTTATTGACGCAAGGTCGGTAAATGCTATTGCTTCATTTAATACAAATTTTGTTCCTAACAAAGAACCTACTTGTGTAACTTCATTAAATGGTATTCCTATTAATATGGCAAATATTGAAAATATTTTACCGAATATCATCTTTATTGAAAGATGTTCAATGTCCATTCCTATAAATGATAAATTAACATGAAGATAATTATGTAAAAATATGCCGAATTTTCCAAGGAAGAAATCTATTAAAGCTATCAATGCTATTAAAGCAATAAGCATAGCAATAACATTTAAACCTACTTTCATACCATCTGACGCGCCTTTTGAAATTGCGTCTAAAACATTAACGTCAGTACGTCTGTTTCTTATTTTTACATCATTTTTTGTTTGAGGTTCTAAAGTTTCAGGATAAATAATTTTAGAAATAACAAGAGCGCCGGGAGCAGCCATTATACAAGCTGCAAGCATATATTGCGGAGGAATTCCTATCCCTGCATATACTGCAATTAATCCTCCGGATAAACATGCCATTGAACCGGTCATGGAAGCCAGTACTTCCGAACGTGTCAAATTGGGTAAATACGGTTTTATCATTATTTGAGCAACAACTTGACCTACAAATGAACTTGCTACATTCGATAATGCTTCAGCACCTGATACATCCATTAACTTATTTACTATCCGCCCTAAAAAGGCTACTACCCTTTGCATTATACCGTAGTAATATAATATATTTACTAATATCATCATAAATATTAATGCCGGTATTAGCTTCATAAAAAACATAAATGACTTATCACCAAATATTTCCTGTAATATTTCAGGACTGTTTGATAACGGCCCAAATACAAAATCCGCTCCTTCATTGGCAAATTCAAGAATCTTTTCTACAAAATGTCCTATGTATTCAAACATAAGTTTTCCGGGTTCAAATTTTAGTATAAAAACAGCAAGCAGAAATTGTAATATAAGACCTACTCCTACTGTTTTGTAGTTTATTGATTTTCTGTTGTTTGACATTAAGAATGCCATTAACAGTATTGCTGCTATTCCTAAAATTCCGTATACAATGTTCATTTTTTTCCCCGTTTTTTTATTTATGTTTTTATAATACTATAAATTTTTTTATTCCATTTGAATTGTAACATTATTGATTAAAAAATCTTAAATTTAATTATATTATTGTAAAATTATTATATGAAGAAGCTGATTATTATTATGTTTTCTATTTTATCCTTATTTTCAAAGGCTTTTGCCGAAAGTGAAAAAGGAATACAATTTATATATATAAACGGGTCAAACAATAATGATCATAAGATGAAAGATTGGTTTTTCTCAGGCATGAAAAAAATGCACCCGAATATGGTAAATGCATTTAATTCATCCGCTTTTATAAATGCTCATTTCCTTGAAGAAGGGAAATATGAAATAATAAAAACACCTGAAGCATTTTTCTGGGGTGATAAAAGTGAAGCGGAAATAAAAAATTTGAATTCCGATTTGGATTTAACCAAAATTTTCAGTCCAAGGCTTGCTCAAACAGTAAGACGATTAATTGCTCATTATCTTCACGACGCTATTTGGGTATCTCATTATAGAAATATGCATCCTATTCTTAATGATTTACATAAACAAGTAATGGAAAATTATAACAACGGAAAGCAGGTTGTTCTTTTTGGATATAGTGCCGGCGCTTTTGTAACTTATGAATATATGTTTAATAAGCTCCCTGATATTAATGTCAGTGATTATTTCTCAAAAACAATTATATCTGATGAATTTAAAAAGTATGTTTCCGAAAATAAAGTAAAAGATACTTGTATAGACGCTTTGATTGCTTCAAATCTTGCTGTCTATAGTGCAGATGATCATTTAATTCCGAATTTGGATGAAGAAGAATTAAAATCTAACTATTTGAAATTGGATGAATATACTTGTAAGGAATGTATTCCGAAAGGAGCATTAAGAGGAATTGTTAATTTTGCCAGTCCTTTAGTTCTTTTCTATTCTGATATTTCTAATTCTGATTATCCGTTAACATATTATAATAAAATGTTATATAAATATCTTTTGGAAAATGATATGTTTTGGCTGACAGTTAATTATTCTGATGACCCTTTAGGTTATCCTACAACAAGAAATATTTCTTACGATGACTTAAAAGATAAAATTAATATGGAAATACTTCCAAGCAGAGGCTTTTTATTTAGTAAGTCAGATGTTAAGAGCAGAAAAACGTTTTTAGGAGCGCATACTTCATATTGGGATACCTCTAAAAAGTTTTCTAAAGCTGTTGTTAAAGCATTTGAAGATGGTTTTTGTTTGTATAACTTTGAAAGATGTACAAAAAAAGAAGGTGATTAACCTTCTTTTTATTTATTTTTCTGTTTTATTCTGTCAATTCTGAGATTGTAATCATTAATTTCTTTATCTCTTTGGTAAATTAATGCAGCTTTTTCCTTATTTAGTGTATAAACTTTATTTTGTTTTTGAACTTCATTTAATAAAGTAGAATTTTCAGCAGCTTTAATTTGTGCGTTTAAATCTTTTATTCTGGAGTTATAAGCTGATTTTTTTTGATTTCTTTCACTTTTTAATATTTTAATATCGGATTGCGCTTGAAGTTCTTCAAAAGTAACAGGTTTATTTGGATTTAAATTATCAATAACTTCTTTTGTTGAATCAACAGTTTTATTAGTTAATTCTTTTGTTGCTTCAACTGTTTTTTTTGTAAAATTTTTAGTTGCTTTAACTGTTTTTTTAGTTACTTTTTTTGTCGATTTTATAGTTTTATTTGTTGCTTCTTTTGTAGCGTCAAGAGCTTTTGTTGCTGCTGTTTCTTCTTTTTGATATTTCACATCTATATTATCGACTGAAGAAGCAGGAATTTCTATTTTTACGTAATCTTCTGCTTGTGCATTGTTAATAATCGGTATAATAACTAAAAATGCAGTTAGAATAAATAATGCTTTTTTCATAAACTCTCCTTTTCTCGTATATATATACTCTACATTGTAAAGTGAATTTATGTCAATAAAAAAGACCTCATTTGAGGTCTTTTTTTTTTGATTTTTATTTAAATGAATTTTTCAGATTATTTAAAGAATTTTTAGTGTCATTTTGGAAATTCTTAACTGCATTTTTTCTTTCTTGTTGTTTTTTTGCTGATTCTTGTTTTACTTTTTCGTTATCTTGTTTTGCTTTTTCAATATCCTTTTTGAATTTATTTTCAGAATCTTTAACTTTTTTATTTAATTCATCTTTTTTTGCCTGAATTTCTTTTTCTCTTTGTTCTTGTTTAGCTTTAGCTTCTTCTTGTTTCTTTTGATGTTCTTTTTGTAAATCTTGTTTTGCTTGTTCCATTTCTTTTAATTTTTTAGAAACAACGGATTCTTCTTGATTAGTTTGAACAGTTACAACAGGTTTAGTAACTTTTATTGTTGCTGCATTAGCATTTAGCGTAAATGCTGTACCTACTAATAGTGCTAAACTGATTAATAATGATTTTTTCATTTTATAGTCCTTTCTCTACCTTTAAAACCAGCGAAAATTGCTGTTATTGTTTTTCTTTTGTTCATTTTGTTGATTTTGTGAATTGTTATTATTTTTATTCATAGCATTTTTTGTAGCATTTTCCATCATTTGAGCTAACGGTGACGGTTTGATTTTTACACCTGAAGTTGGTACGAACTTATCTGCATTTGGATTATTATTTTGATTTTCAGTATCTTCAACATACAAATTGCGAGCGTATGCTTGTGAAAATGAAGTAACTAATAATCCGAGCAATAGTGCCAATGATAAAATTTTTTTCATATATTTCTCCTTATAAGCAAAAAATAAAGAAGCAAATATCAATAATTGCTTCTTTATTTTATTTTCCTCAATTATTTTATTTTAACTTTTGCAAAATTTAAAGATGATAAATAGCTTTTTACTTCAGCTGCACTATAATTACGTACAGCATAAGAATCTTCTTTATAAGTATAAGGAAGAGATTTAGTATAGCTGTATTTTGCATTTTTAATAGTAATATTTCCGGGGGATACTGTAATAGTATTTTTACCAAATGGTTTCGGATTAAATGAAGCAGGAAGAAAAGCTAATTTATTTTCACCGGTTTCCAAAACTTGATCATTATATTTTACCGTTTTTAAATTCATTGATTTAATTTTATAATTATTTGAGAATAAAGCACTAGGAGTTGTAACTATTTCTATAGTTCTTGC
>CANROV010000110.1 GCA_947632315.1 Candidatus Gastranaerophilales bacterium | reverse complement strand
CATTATAAATAATTTCATCTTGAATATTATTTTCCTTTAAAACTTTATATAATAATTCTTTTTCTGCGAAAAAGATAAACAAACGGAATGATAATAACAGTATTTCTGATTTTAAAAAATCAAGTAATGTTGTATTTCAGTCTAAGTCTGAGAATGTATCTGCTTCAAGAAATTCAAATTATGATGTTAAGCTGATTGTTCTTGATTCAAAAATGAACTACCTCGAAGCTGTAAAATTATTAAATAAGTCTGCAGATATAAAGAAGTCAGGCGATGATTTAAAAATGCAGTCAGATATTATTCGTAAGAATGCTATAGATATAATTAACTGCCATATTCGGAATGGTTCGGATAAAATTGTCAACAAAAACGGATATAGTTATCTTGATGATTCCTATGACGCTGATAAATCTTTTAGACGCTGTTATTTTACTCAAGATAAAGACGGCAAAATAGATGTTTTCAATATCCGTGAAGGTGTAAAATTATCAAATTCTCAAAATATAACTTTTGACAGGGAATTTATATATAATGACAATTCAATATCTGAAATAAGAATAAAACCTTCTAAAAAACAAAATACTTTTACGTGTAATAGAAGCTATAAATATGCTCAGGACGGAAGATTAATCAGGGTTATTGATAATCCTGTTTATAATAGAAATGCCTTGATTCAATCTTTTAAAACAGATTATTCCTACGATAAAAACGGTATTTCTACCGTTCGGAAAGGATATAAACAAATAAAAGAAAAGTCTTCTTACGACAAAATTTTGTATTATAATAATAATAGTATTAATTCAATAGTTATCCAAAACGGAAATACGGAAAAAACATATAATTATAACCAAGACGGAACATTACATCATTTCATCAGACATAAAAAACTTAATTCAAATTCCGATAATTTATATCATCAGGATAAATTTATCGTATTTGATAAGAATAATACAAAAAGAAAAAAATAATTGATAAAGGCGTTAAAAATATTATGAATATTATCAATATAATTACATAAATAGTTTACTAAGAATAAGGAAGTAAAAAAATGCTCGTAAATCCTGTAAGAATATATCCTAAAACATTAATAACAAATAATAAAATACACGCTAAACGTATAAATTCAACTGAGAACAAAGTAAATAATGAATTTTATACAAATGGAATGTATAATTATTATCCGAGTTTTGGCCAGGTTGCAAAAGTGCCTAAAAGTTATATGCAATTTATGAATGGAAATGAACCTGAAAAATTTAGGCTTACACAAAAGGCCGAGGTTCTAAAAACAATTGGTAGGAATTTATCAATAGAAGCTGCGTTGGAGCTTGAAGCAGCTATGCAAGACATAAAGAGAAATAAAGCAGTTCAGGAAGGAAATTTAAAAACAATAACTTTGCGTCAAACAAATAAACTATCTAAAAAAATATATTTTATGCAAACTCCTAATGATATTCAAATATTCGAAATTCAAAGCGGAATTTCTCCTATAGTGGGTGGTGTTACCAAAATAAAGACAAGATATAAATATGTTAATAATAAATTAAGCAGTGTGGCACAAGGTGTTATTTTAAATAAAAATAAAGATTGTCCGCCTGAAAGCATTAACAAATTATTTGATTATTATCGTAACAAATTGTCTTGCGTGTCAGAAGGTGTAAAAAAATATTCTCCTGATGATATTTCAATTGCCAGATCGTTTAGTTTTAATACCAAAACTGAAGATATTGAAGGAATATTGTTTGATATAGATTCAAATAGTATTTCCGGTACTGAATATAAAAGAAAAATTGTTATGTAATAAATAAAATCTTTAGTATTTATAAATGATTCTTATTATATAATATATGATAAAATTGTATAATAAGGAAGGATATAAAGCTATGGCAGATAATGATAAAAAGATAATTGTGTGTCCTGCATGCGGATGTGAAATGGAAAAAGTATTTATACCTGAAGCGGGTGTTAATCTTGATGTATGTGTTAACGGGTGCGGAGGAATATACTTTGATAATACGGAATTTAAAAAGTTTGATGAACCGCATGAAGATATTTCTCCCCTGAAAAAAATATTGGAAAATAAAACCTTTAAAGAAGTTGATACTAAATTGACAAGATACTGCCCTGTTTGCGGTAGTGCCATGATGAAAAACTATTCGGGTGTCTCACAAGAAGTGGAAGTTGATGAATGTTATTGCTGCGGTGGTAAATTTTTAGACCACGGCGAACTTGAAAAAATTCGTTCATTGAATTCTGCTGAAAATGCTCTTTTTGGTGATATGGTTAAAACTTTATATGACAATGTTGGTTTAGAATTGGAAAAAGAAAAAAACAGACAAAATAATTTCTCTAACAGATTTAATACAATAGCAAGAATTATTTTTGCAGGTTTGATAATATTGACAATATATTTAATAGTTATTAAGAATTTTCATTAAATTAATATAATATTTTTATAATCAAAATAAAAAGTCCCTCAAACGAGGGACTTTGTTATATATCGATTTTTTCCATCAATTCGTCTGATATATCAACGTTAGAATAAACATTTTGAACATCATCGTGTTCTTCGAGCTTTTCCATTAATCTTAATATATTAGCAGCAATTTTTTCATCGGTAACTTCAACAGAATTTTCAGCAATTCTTGTTAATTCGGCAGAATTTCCTTTGAACCCTTTCTTTTCAAGAGTTTCAACACAGAACTGAAAATCTTCCGGAGTAGTAATAACTTTATAGATATCATCTTCATCTGATACATCTTGAGCATTAGCTTCAATGGCAGCTTCAAAGAGCTTATCAAAATCGGTATCTTCTTTTGAAAATTCAATAACACCGACTTGCTTGAACATCCAGCCGACACAACCTGTTTCACCTAGGTTTCCGCCGAACTTAGAGAAGAAGCTTCTGATATCACCTGCTGTTCTGTTTCTGTTATCGGTCATAGCTTCAATAAAAATTGCAGTACCGCCTGCGCCGTAGCCTTCATAGGTTAACTCTTCCATATTGTCGGCGCCTGAAGAACCGGCTCCTTTTTCTATTGCTCTTTTTATATTATCATTAGGCAATCCTGCGGCTTTTGCTCTGTCAATGGCAGTTCTTAAACGGAAATTGCCGTTTGGGTCAGCACCGCCCATTCTCGCTGCAACTATTATTTCTCTTGAAAATTTTTGAAATGTAACACCTCTTGCCGCATCTACTGCCGCTTTTTTATGTTTGATTGTTGACCATTTTGAATGACCTGACATATATTGTTCCTTTCATATATTGTTTATTTTTTCTTTTATTGTAATATAAAAGTATGGAAAATGAAATAAATAACGAACTTTCTAAGGCACTTGAATTTTTTAAAGCTCAAAAATATGAAGAGTGTATTGAGGCATTTAAAAAAGTGCTTGAACAGGATAATAATAATCCGAATGTCTTAAATAATATAGGTTTGTGTTACGCTAAGCTCGCTAAAGATGATTTAGCCATTGAGTATTTTATTAAAACTCTTTCTTTTAATCCTAAATCGGTTCAAACATATATAAATTTAGCGGATGTTTATTTTAAAAACAAAAATATTATTGATGCAATAAATCTGCTTGAAAACGGTGTTACATTAATGCCTAAAGAAATTGCTTTAAAACACTATTTGTCAAGGTTCTATCTTGAAGATTGCAGATATGATTTGGCTATGGATCAACTGTTTGAAATATTGGAAATAGACCCTGATAATCTTGATGCATATTGGGATTTGGGTAATATTCAATATGAAATGGGCGATTATGCAAGCGCCGTTGACAATTATGAAAATGTACTGGATAAAATTCAGGATAATGCCGTGTTGTTTTACCAAACGGCAATTGCTTATGAGGCAAATGATAATATAGATAAAGCAATATCTAATCATTTAAAAGCAATATCCGCAAATGAAAATTTCCATTTGTCATATAAAAAACTGGGGATATTATTTATGGCAAGAAATGATTATGAAAGTGCTATTGAGTATTTTCAAGATTATTTAAATTTTGATTTGCCCGATGAAGAAAAAAACAGTATACGAGATATTATTTCCAGAATAAGTAAGTAGTCATATTCTTTTATCTGTTAAAAAATTTATAAATTTTATAGATAATAACATCAAATAAGATAAGGGTAAAAAAATGAAAGATGTTGTTATTTATACAGTAGATTATTGTCCGTATTGTAAAAAAGCCGAAATGCTTTTAAACAGTAAAAATATTCATTATAAAAAAATAGATATAACAAAAGATGAAGATGAACACAGAAAAAAACTCGGAGAATATTATGATATTGAAGGCAGAGTTACCGTCCCTCAAATTATAATCGGCGGAAAAAGAATTGGCGGATTTGACGTATTGGAAAAACTGAATAATTCAGGGCAGCTTGATGAAATGCTGGAAGATTAGAGGTATATATGAATAAATTCTTTAATCTTTATAATTCATTGTGTATGGGTGCAAATTCTCCTGCTTTATTTTCGTTTGATCCTTACTTTTCTGCAATTAAAGAAATGCTTGTATCTGAGTTACGAGGGATTGTTTATTATATTGAAAAACTTAAATCTTTTGATGTTGATATGACAGAGTACACGGATAGAGTTATTGAATTTGTTTCCGTATTAATAGTAAATTTTGATTTCAGACGTGAAAGCTTTTTTGTTATTGTAGAAGATTTATATGCCAATAAAAATAATCTTAAAAATTTATACATAGATATATGCCAAAAATTTGATAATAAACCTGAAATAATTAATGATAATGAATTGGCTTTAACTGATAAAGAATCGGTTATTAAAGCTTTAAACGGATATGAAAAAAATCAAAATGAACAAAAAGAACAATTATCTGAAAACAAAAAAAATCTTTATGAAATAATGATTAATTTAGTGTTAAGTGCCTGTAATTGTTTAATTGAACTAAAAAGATACGGAGAAGATTTTGTTGAAGCAAAAGAAGAAGTATTAAAATTATTTAATGCTTCAAATTTTCCTGCTTCAACAGAAGAAGTTTGGATTGAAAAAATCAAAGAATTTTCACGTTGGAATTATAAAATAATTAAGAAACTGAATAATAAAATTATTGAAAAATTCGGGCCAGTTAGAAAAACAAAAGCCGGGTTTTTAACTAAAAAAGGAAAAGCAATATTAGTTTCAGGGTCTAGTATAATTGATTTGGAAAAAATATTAAATCTTGTAAAAAATACTGATATTAATGTTTATACTCATCATAATTTAATTAATGCATATAAGTATGAAAAATTATGTGCCAATCCGAATTTGGCAGGTCATTATCAACGTTCGGATAATGATTTTTCGCTTGATTTTGCCTCATTTCCCGGCCCTATTTATATAACAAGAAATTCACTGCCTAAAATTGATATTATTCGTGGTCAAATTTATACTTCAGCTAAATATCCCGCCTATGGTATAGGAAAAATTGATGATGATAATTTGATTCCTTTAAAAGATTACGCTTTGAATTCCGACGGATTTTCAGAAAATAAAACTATTAAATCTTTGAATATCGGTTACGGTGAAGAAGAAATAAAAAATCATATTGATGATATTACTAATAAACTTTTTTCTGCCGAAATAACTAATATTATTGTAATCGGTTTATCGGATAAACTTTCGGTTCAAAATGATTATATAATGCAATTTATTAAACAACTTCCTGAAAATTGTTTTATTATATCATTTGCATATGATTCTGAACGTAAGAATTATTGGTATGCCAATCCTTATTATGATTTTTCAATGTTATACTATATTATTGAGCAGTTAGATAAAGAAATAGTTAAAAATTCATTAAGTGTATTCTTGGCAGATTGTGATGTTAATACAATATCAAATATTTTTAATCTTATAAATTTAGATGTGAATAAAATATTTTTGGGGCCTTGCTGTCCTAATATAATAAATCCTATTTTATCACACGGATTAAACAAATTATTTAATGTGCATGAAATGTCATCTCCCGCAGAAGATATTAAATTAATATTGAAATAAAAAAAGGAAGATTTTGAATCTTCCTTTTTTTATATGTCTTTTTATTTTATACAGTTTGATTTGCTGAGTCAGTACCTGCAAGTGTTTCAAGAACTGCTAAAATATTTCCATATCCGTATTCTTCAATAAGTTGAGGCTGCATATTCATTATGTTTTTCATTGTTGACGGAATATCATTTCCCAAAATACCATCTTCTTTCACAAGGTCTATTATACCGTTTAATTTTGGTGTGTCAATTTTTAGATTTTCTGCTATTACATTCAGTTTGGCTTTGATAGGTGCCGATTTTTTGCCGGTTAACATCATTTCGGAGTCATCTAAATCTTTTAATTCTGCTTTAATTTTAGAAAACTTACTTTTTATAGAAGAGTCAGAAACCGTACTATCTGCAGTATTTACTTCAGAAGCACCCTCAGCCTTTGCCTTTATTTTATTATTATGGAACGAATTGATTGTATTCCAAATGTTCGAAGCGTTATTTGTTGTTGATGAACGCATGTCGCTAAATAAAGCCTTGCCTTTTGCCAGAAGCGATGCATCTTTACCAAGTTGTCCCATCGCAG
>CANROV010000109.1 GCA_947632315.1 Candidatus Gastranaerophilales bacterium | reverse complement strand
ATTTCAATAAAAGAAATGTCTGAAAAAACGGGCATAAGGGAAAAATATTTAAAAAAAATTGAAAAAGGCGAAGCAATAGGAATTACCACCTCTAAAATTTTTTTAATCGCAGATGCATTATCTGTCAAAGTAAGTTTGTTAGTTAAAGAATAAAAGTTTTTTATAAATAATTATTTCTATAATTAATTCCATGTAACAAAATAAGGCTAAACACTTGACAAATATTGATTTGTAGTAAATAATAATAATGTACAACCTCAGATGACTTCCATTAAGTTGAGTTACTGAGGTTTTTGCTTTGCTATAACTTCTTTGAAGTCGCAAACTCTATCAAGGTATTGCAAGCTATCTTGCGATATATAGCTTAAAAGTTTTCTTAAATCTGTATAGCAATTATATATTCCATAAGGATGATTTATAATTATTTCGTGGTGAAATATTCGATTTCTTAGTTTTAGCATAAATTGTAATATGGGAAACACTTTACTAAGTTTATCAAATTCTGAAAAGTTAGGATAATCAGCAAAAACTATCCTAAAAAATCCTTGCTTATGCCACAGCATTGTTTTATATTTTTTTGTACATAAATGAATCCAAAAACCTAATGATAATTCGGCTATTAAGTCATCCTTACAAATATTTTTATGTCCTTTATTTATGAGTTTTTGTTTAGCTTCAAGTAATTTATTATGTTCATTCGATAGCAAAATATTCTGTTGATTAATTTCTTTTAATAACCAATCTTGCATAATAACATCTTCAATAGCTTCATTTATCCTGTTTCTCAAAGATATTTCAAGAATAGAAAGCAAAGGATATAATGATTTTGACACTTCAATATTGTATAAATATCTTTCAAGCACAATAGAAGCAGAGTCATTACTATTATACTTGTACGAATTTAAACGATTAGAACTAAATAATCTTACTAAATTTTCTTCTAAAGCCTTTGCCATAAGGCTATTATATCATAAAAGCAGACAAATATATTTATTAAGCAATATTTAAAAACGGACACAGAATGGACACAAGGTAAATTTAAAACTGACGGAATTGGTTTAAATAAGAGGAAAAATTAACTGTCGTAGGCGGGACTTTACTTAGACCGTTGGCGAGTATATGAAATACGAGCCTTACGGGATAAGTATGCGTAGCTGAACCCTATTGTTTGCGAATGTAATTTAACATACAGAACAAGATTAAATTAACAATGAGATGGAGATGTTAAAGAATAAAATCCGCAAAAGTAGATCTGTTTATTTTACAATTTATATTATTTCCGAAAGTTTCATAAAATTTCTTGGCTAAGTCATCAGGAAAAGGATTAACTATTTCTATATTTAAAGGTTGTTTTCTTATCTCTTGAGCTTTGTGTATTAAATCCCAAGATTTTGTATCTGTAGTAGGGAAACTATATCCTATAATATATATTTTATCTGCTTTGCATAATTGACTCAGGGCATCTTCCCATATGCGTTCAAAAATACCACCAATAATCGAATAATCTTTATTTTTTACAGGTGGAATAATTAAGGGCATTGACGTCGTTTTATCAATTCCAGAAGAAATTTTTGTATAAAATTTTGTTCCAGAAAAACTCATATTCATACCATGTGTTATTATTTTTTCATTTTCTTCTATGCCATTTGGAAGTAAAGGTATATCAGGCGGATAGTAATAATATGAGAATGGGGCATAACCACTTTTATATCTATCTTTATATGTTTTATATTTATTAATTGAATCAATATAACAATACATAAAAGATTTGTCTTTTTCCTGTTTATAGTACACAAAGTCTCTATGTTTCTGCAGGTTTACAAAATTATAACCAAAATATGGTATGATCCAATTTGTAGAACCGTGCAATTTCAATAATTTAACTTTGGACTTATCTAAATCTAAAGTATCTTGCCATTCATTATTATAAAAGGCAGCAAATGTAATTCCGTAACCATCCTCTGGAGACCATAATTTGCTTTCCCACAAAACCCTATCTAACAAAGTATCCCAATTGAAAGTTATAAAAACATCATCCTTATGGCTTTTTTCCAGTAATTTTGTATAGTATGGACATTTTTCACCATTTTGTATTTCATTTAATACTCCTTCAAACAAAAAAATCAGTTGGTTATATGCACCATCCAAATATAAAGCACTTTCTTTTTCATCATATGATATATTTTCTTTTGAAACCAAGCTATATAATTTTTCATTTATTTCAGTAAGAAATGCTTCAATATCCTCATTAAAATTCATGAAATCTATATAATCCATTTTTCTATATTCTTTCAAATAGGACAATACATGTGTGACAACTACATTTAAGTCCTCAGAGATTTTCAAACTATTATATGTTTTAAAAAAATCCTTAGCCAAAGGCATTCTTACACCAGTTTTAGATTTATTATAAGATTTAGATGCTCCCGCTCCTAATATATAAACATCCATAAAATGTCCTTTAATTTTGTATCCAAGAAAGCGGAACTAAAGGATTTTCTTTTGACCATTCATCTAAATAATTAATATCCGTTATTCCTTCCTTGTTAAGCCACACATCTGGTCCAGCATGGTCCAATACAATTATTTGTAATTTGCTATCTTCAATCTCTTCAACTATTTGCTCGTTTCCTTCATCATCTATAATAGTTGATTTTTTGATTGTTTTGTTATCATTTATAGCTTTGCTCATTACTTTGAACATTTCTTGTACACATTCTAAATCAGATAATCCTTTATCTTTACCTTTTTCTTTTTCCTGATTATTGTAATCCACTTTTGCATCTAAATATGAATTTGTTTTTGGGAAGTAGACTTGACTTGGTTGGTCAAAGATTAAGAAATTAAATACTGGTGATTGAATTTTAATAAAATGCCGTTGAAATCCGAGTAAAGAAGCAAGGTGATATGCAACCCAATTTGATCCACTACCTGTTTCCCATAAGTAATGTGAGCCTATTTCGTTTTTTTTCTGAACTTTAACTGTTAAATCCTCTTTTTTAAATTCGGATATTTTATCAAATTCTGCAAACAAAGGTACATAAGAATTGGATTTATTAACAATAGATGTTAAGCATTTTTTTCTAATTTCCTCAATATTATGAGTATATTCGTTTATCTGTTGCTGTATATTTTGAATTTTTTCATCCAATTCCTTTTCATCTTTCATTAAAGACATGTATTTTTGTGCTTGACCGATGATATTTACGTATACATTTTCTAATATCGACTTCCCTTTTGTTTTTTCTTCTAAAGTATCTTTATCTTTTAATATTGCGTTTAATTTTTTTGATTTTTCGTTAATCTCGTTAATTATCGCAGTATACTTTGCTTCGTATGCACTTTTTTCACCAAGTCGACGTTCTATTATAGTATTTTCTATATGTACTAAATTATTATATAAAGCATTAACATCTTCAATTACTGAAGTATCATTTTGATTTTCTGTACAAAAATCCTTAATAAATTCTGCTATTTTAAGTCTAGATTTTTCTTCTTCTAAATGTCTTGTGTATTCTTTTTCAAGTCCTAGAATTTCTGAAATATTATTGCGCTCTTGTTTTAAACCTCTAATCTCGCTTAATAACTTATCAGATTTATTTATTAAATCCTGAATTTTTTCAGCAATAATTTGATCTGATTCTTCGCTCAACTGAATATCGCCAATATTTTTTTCTGAAATTTTTTGCAATAAATCTTGTATACTAACAATATCTTCGGTATTTATGTGTGTTTCTTTATCTAATAAACCATACTCAACAGCTTTAAGTAATAATGCTTCACTATTATTTATAATTTTTTGGTTGTAGTTTATTAAACTATCTTTTTCTCTTTGATAATTTTTTAATTCTATTTCAAGAGCTTGTTTTTGAATATCATCATATAATTGTTTTGAAGTTTGAGCTCCTATAGCATAGTCAAATATTTTTTGGAGCCGACTGCGATATTTGTATATATCTGTTTTATAAAGAAGACAGTTTGGATTGGCAACGATATTTTGTGGTTGGAAATTAAATGAAACTAAATCTCTGTAGCTTGGTCGCCCAGAGTTATCATTTTCATCATCACTATTTTCATTTGCAATTTCGGAAAAGGAAATACCCAATGCATTATTTAAATGTAACTTAAATTGGTCTCGTGTTGTTGGAAGCCAATTATCTTCATTAAAACTAATTAAACTTTGTTCCGAGTAGGCATATAAAACTTTTTGAGGAGCAGAATCACCAATTCTCTTAATCAATAAATATTGGTCTCCTAAATATAAACTTATAGCAAAGGCTGAACAATTTTCTCTTATTGTACCTGCAGGAATTCTA
Source organism: Candidatus Gastranaerophilales bacterium (assembly GCA_947632315.1). Lineage (GTDB taxonomy): Bacteria > Cyanobacteriota > Vampirovibrionia > Gastranaerophilales > Gastranaerophilaceae > Avigastranaerophilus. The sequence goes on along the minus strand of CANROV010000109.1, from coordinate 2,279 downwards.
TTTGTTTTTGAACATAAACAATAGTCAATTATTGGTATTATGGCTGACTTCCCTGTTTGAGAAGCTCCATAAATAATATTAAGTTTTCCTGTTTTAAATGTAATGATTCTTCTTTTTGAACCATCCAATGAATATATTGCGACTTCTTTTAATTGTATATTTGTCATAACGATACTCCTGTAGCTTGCAGCAATTTAACCAAAGCATCTTTATCTTGACCAAAAAGGACTCCTAATTTATACGCAGAAAGATAGATATGATGGTTATATTTTTTGCTATTAAAAGTTACAACCGTACTTATTTCCCCAGTATTAGACAAATTAAGCATACCTGTTCGTAAACCGAATATAAGGCTTGTCATTGTGTAATTTTTATATGCAGAGATTAAATTATAAAAAGCGCCAATAAAAGTTTTTTTATCATATATTTTATTAGATATTAATGTATCGATCTGTTTAATACCTTCACTATCATTTTTCCCTCTAATAACTAATCTGATTGTTTCATTCATAATCATAGGAATTGCAATAAAAAGATTTAAAATTGTAGAATTTGTTTTATTAACAGATTTGTATCCTGAACAAAAAGCCACAATTGCATATGCCCCTAATCCGTGGTTTTGCATACAAGTACAATATTTATTGTATATGTTAATTTCTTTCATCATTGTTCTCTACCTCTGATAAAAGTTGTTCAAAATTAGGATGCCAACCAATAGTATAATTACTTGTTTCTGGATTATTATTTGCTAAATAATTACATACACCACGTGCGATTTCAATTTTATTGTCTTCGAAAGATACTGTTCCAATATGTATTTCTTGATTTATAGTATTTTGATATAACCTTCGTCCCAGAGTTACCTCTGGTTCGCTAGAATTTATACTAAAAAGATAAGTTTTATCATTAACCCATTTTTCATATATATTACGATATGATTTGCTAAAATCTTCTTTGGGGATTCTACCTAGTTTATTTTCTTTAGTAGCAGTGTTTCGCCATCTTAAAAAATCCCTCTTGTCCCATTGCAAAGCATTTTCGGGCTGTTCAATCAAATCTAATTGTTGTACAAAATATGCATTTTCTACACTCTGATAGTCTTGTGTAGTTAATTCTTCTTCTAGCGCTAACTTTAATTTTTTGTCTTTATAAATATAGCTATTAAAATCTTCCTTAATTAACCTAAATTCTCTTTTTAAATTTTTCTTATCAGAATTATACATTTTGTCCATAATCCAAGCAATTATGCGATTTTGCAAATCCTGAATTGAATTTACTTCTTTGTAGTTTTTTGTTATTTCATTTAAAGAGTCATTGTAAAAATCGGTTTCTGGTTCTATATATTCAAAATTTTGTATAATTTGTATTGCAACATCTTTATTTTCATTTTTTGAAAAATCCAAAAACTTTGCTTTTAATGAATCGCTATCGGAATGAAAATTTGCACGTATATATTCATATGCTTCTTTGGCAGATTCAGTATCATTTGCATCAATACATTTTTTTATAAAAAAATTATCTTTAATATTTTTATGAGAATTTACTGATAAAACGTATCTTGTGTAAGCAGTAAATTTATCTGGATATTCAAGCTTTAGCTTTATCCAATTGGAAATTGTTTTCCAAAAGTCAAGAGAATTGTTTGTTATGTTGCTTCCAACATCTTTTACTTGTTCTATAATGCTGATTTTGTTATTTTGTTCAACAATTATATCGTCATATTTTTCAAGATACACAGTACCACTATGATTTATTAGCAATGTTAAAGCACGAGGAATTTGGATAATATATCCAAATAAACTATTTGGTTGTTCAATATCGTTACACATACAACACCTCATGATAATTATACATAAAATACAAAGTAAGTTATATTTGTGCAAGCATTAGATGACAAACAGTTAACATAATGAGTTTATTAATAATAATTTTTCATATTTATAATATAATTTGGTTATGCAACAGTATTATGATAAAGGGGACATACAGTTATATTTAGGTGATTGCATTGAGATTTTGGAGAAGGCTGCGCCGGAATCTGTTGATATGATTTTTGCAGATCCTCCATATATGTTATCTAATGGCGGCATTAGTTGCCAAGCAGGAAAAGTTGTCTGTGTCAATAAAGGCAAATGGGATGAAAGTAAAGGTTTAGACGAAGATTTTGCCTTTCATCAAAAATGGATTAATGCTTGTCGTAGAGTTCTTAAACCTAACGGAACAATTTGGATTTCAGGAACATACCACTCTATTTATGCTTGCGGTTTTGCTTTGCAAAA
>CANROV010000108.1 GCA_947632315.1 Candidatus Gastranaerophilales bacterium | reverse complement strand
ACTGATTTAAAAGGTTAATTATGATTATAGACGCTGATTTAATTTCATACGATTTTATGACGGATTTTAACGGCCCCACCAGACAATACCCGCAGCCTCAGTACCCGTCAGGGTTATATGACGGCGAAAAACCTCAATATAAATTCGGGCCTGAATCTTCCGAATACCCCAACCTCACTCTGCCTTGCTCTTTATTTGATGAAAAAAGAAACGAAATTCCTCAAGGCTATTATATGGTAGTTCTTTCCGAAAATATGAAATATCTTGACTTGTATCAAAGTAATAAATTAATTGCAAAAGTCAAAGTTATTAAACTTGTTGAACAAATGTTTACTCAAGAAGAAATTAATGAAGAAAATGAAATTATAGGAAGATTACAAAGCGCGCAAATAAATAAAAAACTTAAAAAACTAAAAAAAGCTCAAGAAGATTTAATTGCGTTTAAACAAAAAGCCAGTGCAAATTCCTATGCGGAAATACTTGACTCCGGCAAAGGTTATTATATTCTTAATTATAAATGTAACGGGAAAAAAGCTACAGGAATAATTCAAAAATAATAATGTTTTTTCAAAACAAAAATGTTATTATAATAAAAATAGGATTAATAAGGATTATATATGTTAAAACCGACAAGAAATATATTTACAATAAAAACCTCTCCGTATAATGATAATGAACAGCTGGAAAATCTTTTAAACAATATGTCAAAAGACGGCTGGGAGGTATACTCTATTCAAGAACTTGAAAATGATGACGGATTATTCTATAACTGCATATTTATTAAAGAAATTGAAAATGAAGATAATACAGTCAATGAAACATCTGATTTATTGAACTTTAAGTCAAAAATTGAAAGAATTATTAATCCTGATTTAGACCCGTTTGAATTATGCGTTGATATTCAGAAAAAAATAAAAGAAAAACGGCAAAAAATTGCTCAGGTTAAATCGTTAATTGACGAAACCTCAGAAGATTCAAGAGCTATATTAAATGATGAAATATCCAAACATATTAATGAGCTTGAAGAACTTAAACAGAAATTATCAAAAGTTATTACTCCTGATGTTATGGAGCAAAAACTCGGAGAACAAAAATTAACTCTTGCTATTTCAGAAGAATTAATTGACATATTAGACAGTGAAAATGAATTTAATATGCTGTCTCAAATAGTATTAATCAGGCAGAATTTAACGGAAAGCTTAGGGTATATTATTCCTAAAATTAAAATTGAAATTGATGATTCTCTTGAAGAAAATGAATTTTCAATAAAAGTAAGAGGAATTCCCGTAATAAATTCATTTGCATATCCGGGGCATACAATGTTTTACAGAAATGAGCTTCAAATAGAAAAACTCCCTCAAAACTCCATAGAAAACGCAGATGCAATTTCAGAGCAAAAAATTGTATGGATAGAAGAAGAAAAAGCAAAAGATTTTTGGCTTAAAGGACTTGATACTACTGATTATATCGCTAAATTAATTGAATATACCATTACAAAATATATTGATGATATTTTTGATTATTCCGATATTAACAGATATATTGAAATAGTTGGAAATCAAAACTTATATCTTATTGAAAATATTATTCCTGATTATATGTCAGTGGCAGAATTAAAGTATATTCTGTCAAATTTAATAAAAGAAAAAGTTTCAATAAAAGATATAGTATACATTTTTGAAAAGATTAACGATTTCGCTGATGAATCTGATAAAGACGAATTGCTTGAAAGAATAAGAATTTCGCTTGCAAGGCAAATCAGCCGTTCTCTTGTAAGCGGAAATAATAATAAAACAATTAATGCTTATGAATTATCGGAAAAAAGCATTAATTCATTATTTGCAAACAAAAAAGATGACGAGATAATAAGAATTGACAGTTCTAAAATAGATGAAATAATTAAAAACTTAAAAGAAAAAGTTAATCAATTTACCCCTGAATCCCAAGAAATTATATTAATTGCACCGATGAAAATAAGACATTTAATTTATTTAATATTATCTCAAATGCTTCCAAATATTAGAGTAATAGCAAGAGAAGAACTTTTATTTGAATATCCGCTTCAAATTATAAGTATTATCTAACTTTCACCATATAATTTTTTGGCCATGCAGTTGTTTAAATTCTGTTTTAAACTTCTTAGTCTAACGTTTAGCTGGTTTTTAAGATTTTGACTTCTTATTGTATCAGCAATAATATTAAATTCCATATCTGTTAAAGAATTATGTCTTTTAGTAGTAGGAACTACGTTTGCTGACGAAAATGAAGCAGACTTATCCATACTGCTGGAACTAAGAATAATTGGGGAAATTTTCATGTTTTGCCTAACTTGTTTTTTTGTAACTTATTTTTTGTAAATTGAACTTTTATTGTTTTTTTTCAATTTTGATTATAACATGTTAAAAATTTTTAAAGAGTTAAATTGCCAAAATTTAATTTTTATCATTTACATTTTTTAACATTTTTTGTTAAAATGTATTGGATGTTCTTATGAAAAAAATATTGATTATAAATATTTTAATAATTATATTTGTTTTTATAGTTATTGACTATTGTATGTTTTCTACGGAAATAAGCAAATATGATTTTCACATCAGTTATTTACAAAATATGACAAAAAAGATAGCTGTATCTGAAGAATACGACAGAGAGAGCCTTAAAAACATCTGCAGAAAAAGAACGCCTTTAAATTCAGACAGTAATAAAAAATCCGTTATATTTACGGGATGTTCGTTTATATACGGTGATAAACTTGAAGAAAGTCAAACTCTGCCTTATAAACTATCCAAATTTATTGATAATCCAATATATAATAAAGGTTTATCCTCAAGAGCTTTAAACACAACACTTGCTATGCTTAAGCTCGGAATATTTTTTGATGATATAAAACAAGAGCCTACACTCTTTATTTATTTTTATGCCGGTGACTTTCACATTTTAAGGCTTGTTATGACAAATATGCCTTTTGAAGGTAATGAATTTTTATACAGAATTAAAAATAATAAGCTTGAACGAAAAAAACCGCCGTTTATCATTTCAAGATTTATTTCTTTATATTCAATAAACAAATATATTTATAATAATTTATTATTTAATATGCCCAAATACCGAGAATACCTAAAAAAACTTGCAATTCTTCATTTTAGTGAAACTCAAAATATTGTTAAATCAAAATATCCGAATACAAAATTTATGATAATTGTGTATCAGGAGTCGCCGTTCTTTGAAGAAATAGCAAAAGAACTCGAAAGCAAAGGCTTTATAATAGTAAGATATAGTCAAGATATAGGTATAAACGTTTTAGAAGATGAATACCAAATGACGGACGGACATCCTACCGAATTAATATGGGATAAAACAGCACAAAAGCTTGCGGATATATTAAAAAATTATTTATAAAACCGGGGAATCGATAACAAATGTTACAGGGCCGTCATTTAAAAGTGTTATTTCCATGTGAGCCCCAAATACCCCTGTTTTTACGGGAATATTTTGTTCTTTTACTTTTGAGATAAAGTATTCATACATTTTTTCAGCTTCATTAGGAGGCATAGCATTATCAAAACTTGGGCGAGTACCTTTTTTTACACTTCCTGCCAAAGTAAACTGAGATACAATAAGCATTTCGCCATATTCTTTAATTTCATAATCATAAGTTTCAAGATTTAATTCTTTATGTTTAATATCTTTAATGGAAAGATTCATTTTGCCTTGTTCATCGGAAAAACAGCGAAGTGTGCATATTTTATTGGCAAGCCAATCCGCTTGGGGCTTTGTATCACCTTTTTCAGCACAAAACAAAACCAAATATCCTTCACCGATAGCACTATAGAGTTCTTCTTCTATAACTAAGGAAGCATTTTTAACTCTCTGAACAACAAGTTTCATCAGTCTTTTACCGCAATTACTTCTATTTCCGCAAGCGCGCCTTTTGGCAGTTCTTTGGCAGCAACACAAGAACGTGCAGGTTTTGAAATAAAAGCTTTTTCATATAAGCCGTTAAATACCGTAAAATCACTCATATCAGCTAAGAAGCACGTTGTTTTTACAACATCTCTATAACTGAACCCCGAAGCGGTTAACAGCCCTTCTATATTTTTTAAAATTTGTTCTGTCTGTTCTACAATACTTCCGCCTATAAATGTATTTGTTTCGGGATTAATAGCAATCTGCCCGGAACAATATAGAGTATTACCTGCAAGTATTGCCTGTGAATATGGGCCTATTGCTTTTGGTGCTTTTTCAGTTGATATTACTTTATTCATTATCCAAGTCTCCAAGCTTATTTTGAATTGCTTCATCTACATTTTCTTCAATAGCATCTTCAGGAGCTAAAGAATCTTTTGTATCGGTTACAACTATTTTATTAACAGCCATAACGGAATCATTTTCCATTAAGTTTTGGATACGTACACCTGTTGCGGGTCTGCCTTGACGTGAAATATCGGAAGCTTTTATTCTTGATACAATACCGTTTTGAGTTACAACCATAATTTCATCATTTTCTTCAACTACAGTCAGCGCAACTAATCTTGAAGAAGCTGATTTGAATTTAGTTGCAATTAAACCGATACCGCCTCTATTTTGCGCTCTGAATTCGGACATTTTTGAACGTTTTCCAAAACCGTCTGAGGTTACAACCAATAAATCAGCGTCAAAGTTTCTCGGAATTATATCACAGCCTATAATTGTATCACCCGTTCTTAATTTCATAGAGTTTACGCCTCTTGCGCTTCTGCCTAAAGGTCTTAAATCATCAAGTGCAAATCTTATAGCCATACCGCAAGAAGTTGCAATAAATACTTCATCCGAATTATTAGCTTGTTTTACCCAGTTTAAAGTATCGCCTTCTTCAAGTCCGATAGCAATAATTCCGTTCTTTCTTATATTAGCGAAATTATCAAGTCCTATTCTCTTAATGTAACCTTTTTTAGTAAGCATTACAAGGTTTGAATTCGGGTCAAAGTTTGAAACAGGTACTACTGCCGTTATCTGTTCATCCTGTTCTATAGGAAGAACGTTAATTATCGGCAAGCCTTTAGCCTGTCTTGAGCCTTCGGGGAAGTCATATACATTCAAGCTGTAAACAGTACCTTTGCTTGAGAAGAATAATACTTTATCATGCATCATCGCAGTAAAGAAATGACCCACATCATCATCTTCTTTTGTTTTAATTCCGCCTTTACCCCTTGTAGCTCTGTTTTGACGTTCAAAGGTATCAAGTGAAATTCGTTTTATGTAGCCTTGACGTGTAATAAATACAGCCATAGGAACATTCGGAGTTAAATCTTCAATGGTCATTTCATCGGCTTCGGGCAGAATTTGCGTTTTTCTTTCATCGCCGTATTTCTCTTTATCTTCGGTTAATTCGGTCTTTATTAAAGCTAAAACTTTGTTTCTGTCTGAAAGAAGTTCTTCATATTCTTTTATTTTCTTTTGCAATTCGTCAAACTCAGCTTTGATTTTGTCTTGTTCCAATCCTGTTAAACGTCTTAACTGCATTTCAAGAATTGCGTTAGCCTGATCGACATCAAGCCCATACCTTGACATCAAGCCAATTCTTGCGTCATCTGCTGTTTTTGATTTTTTAATCAGTTCTATAACATCATCAAGACTTGCCAATGCAATTAACAAACCTTCCAAGATATGAGCTCTCATCTTCGCTTTTTTAAGGAAGAAAAGAGTCCGTCTTGTAATAATTTCAACTCTGTGTTCAATAAACTCATTTAAAACTTCAAGCAGATTCATTAATCTTGGCTGCTGTCCGACTAAAGCAAGCATATTAACGCCAAATGTTGCAGTCAACTGCGTAAATTTATATAAATTATTTCTTACGACTTCAGGTTTTGCGTCACGTTTTAATTCTATAACAATACGCATGCCTTCACGGTCGGATTCATCACGTATATCTGAAATACCGTCTATTTTTTTATCACGAACCAGTTCTGCTATTTTTTGGATTAACATGGCTTTATTAACCTGATAAGGTATCTCGGTAACAACAATTGCAGTCTTTGTCTGTCTGCCGGGGGCTGATATTTCTTCAAAAGTAGAAATTGCAGACATCTTTATTGAACCTCTGCCCGTTGCGTATGCTTTTCTTATTTCGGATAGACCTATAATACTTGCACCGGTAGGAAAATCAGGACCTTTAATGTATTGCATTAATTCATCGATTGTTAAATTAGGATTATCTATTAATGCGATAGTACCGTCAACAACTTCACCCAAATTATGAGGAGGAACGTTTGTTGCCATCCCGACAGCTATACCTGATACTCCGTTTAATAAGAGCATAGGTAGTCTTACGGGAAGAACTGATGGTTCTTCAAGTGAACCGTCAAAGTTCGGAACAAAATCAACCGTTTCACAGTCAATATCAGCAAGCATGGAGGTAGTAATTTTATGCATTCTTGCTTCGGTGTACCTCATTGCAGCGGCGCCGTCGCCGTCAACGGAACCGAAGTTTCCATGCCCGTCTACTGTCAAATAACGTGTAGAGAAGTCTTGAGCCATACGAACCAATGCTTCATAAACGGCAGTATCACCGTGGGGGTGGTATTTACCTAAAACTTCACCGACGATTCTGGCGCACTTTTTAAACGGTTTATCAGGCGCCATGCCAAGTTCGTTCATAGCGAACAA
>CANROV010000107.1 GCA_947632315.1 Candidatus Gastranaerophilales bacterium | reverse complement strand
TTTTAGGTATATTTTCAATTTCCGTCAGTGCATATGCTGTGTTTTTTGCACTAAATTCAGAACCTATCGGTGTTTCCATATCAGATGATGTAAAAAATTGAGCGTTTTGTGTAGAACCTGTTACTCCTGCCTGATAAAAACTCAAGCCCTTAATTAATAGTTTATAAGGAAATTTAACCTGCCACCAACCGGTAGTTTTTTTATCTCCGAAATATGTTGATGTTGTATTCCCGTCAAATGCTTTATATGCTTTATATGTATCACTGTATTCACTTGAAGCACTTATAATCATTTCTCCGCCTTCAATAACTGTTATATTCGCAGTTGCATCGGGCTGTTTCCATGGCAAAGTTAAATATTCTTCCGTATTTTCTTCTTGATTATATTCCTCTATACATCTTTCGTAAAAATCAGGATATCCGTTTTTTATTCCGTCGCTCTCTTTGTATACATATTCCCCTAATAACTCAAGCCCCTCTTTCTCTTCTTGTGTCAATATATGATCTTTTTGGATTAGGTCAAAGAGATTCTCTGTTTTCTCAAACCGTAATGGCGTTTCTTCCCCTTTTTCATTTGTATAATAAAATTTTCCCTCTTTTTGATAAAAGCCTAATTCTTGTATCTTTTCTCGTTGTTTTTCAGCTTCCTCTTTTATTTCATCAATTTTTTCTTCACATTTATGTTCTATATCTTTTATTGTTTGTTTGTATTTGGAATCAGCTTCTTCTGCTTTTAAATCAGCCCTGTCAGCACTAAGTCTGGAACAATGAGCATAATATTTAGAAGAAAAATCTTGATTTTGGACTTTTTCGTTTTCTTTAACAGCCCACTCTTTAGCCAAGATTGCGTTATCAGAAGCTTCTTTAGCTTTTTCGGATGTTAATTGAGAATAATTACTTGTTTTTTCTTCTGATTCAATAATATTAGAGATTAAATTATCAGGCGATATATTACTGCCTTCTCCCACTTTAACAGCTCTGGACAAATTTCTGTTCATAATTTGAAGGATTCTGACAATATAATCAAAAGTCCATTCAAGTATACTCAAATTAAGATTAGAGGAATTTTTAAATTCACTTTCCTGTTTTATATCCAAGTTTAAAGCAAGAGAAATAATTTCATCGTTATTAAGAACATTATACTCAGACCCCGGTAAAGGGAAAGTAATATAACTTCCTGATTTATTTCCTATTTCATTAATAGAATAATCAATACCCAATTTTAATACAGAGGTAAAACCGTTAGCGGAAATATGAGAAACCACAAGTTCATATTCATTTTCAATTAAAAAATCGAAATCAAAAATTGTATTAGAAGAGTTACCCGCATAATTATTAACGGGAACAATAGATGAAACAGTCATTTTTCCTTCTTTCTATTTTTTTAAATTTTCTTTATCCGAGAATCTTAGGATAATTTCCTGAATTAATTTATTTTTAGCTTCAATATTAAAATTCTGCTGAGCATTTTGTTTTTTATCGGATTCCAAAATAAACATTTTGTAAATATAATAAACAGATTCGTCAGATTTAATATTAGATTTCTTTACTTGTTGTTTTATAAAAGAAAAATCAGATTTAAAGGAAATATAATTATCAGAATTAAATTTTTTAAATTTAAGAAACAAATCAAAATCTTCATCAGAGAGAAGATGTTTCAAGTCATAAATATTTTTATCCTTAAAAGAAATAAAATCATCCAATAATAAATCAAAAAGCTTAATAAATTCTTTAAAATCCGTTTTAATAAAACCATCATTAATAAACTTATCTATATAATTTTTCTGAGACTTTTTAAATGACTCTTTTTGGGAATCATCAATAAACAAGACAGCTTTTTCAGGCTCATCATTAAGAGTGTCAATAATTTTTTTCCAGGAAGCCTCAATATCAGCATTATTTTTTAATTCATCCTGAATATTTTTTTGTTTTTTAAAAGATTTAAGGAAATTTCTAACAAAACCTTCCAATTCGACATCATGTAATCTGGCTATTTCTTTTTCATTTTCGGATTCTGAAAGGTTATAAGAGAAAAGTTCTTTAGCCCAATTAAAAGCAATAACCGTATTTTTTAATTTACAAATTTGTTTTTCATAAGAATCTAAATCATCAATAATGAGATATTTTTTATATTTTTCAAAGTAAACGGCACAAGAGGCGTCTTTATTATGAATAAAATCATCAATAATAAGTTTAAAGAAATCGGAACAAAATGTATCTTTTTTTTGCTTAAGTGTTTTAGGAGTCCAATTTTCAGCCTCAGCCATCATATCCAAAACGAGCATAGCATTTTTTAAAGATTTTTGAATCAATTGAGGATTATTTTTATAAAGTAAAGCCTTATTTTTAGCTGAATCAAGTGCATCAGAGAAAGTATTAATCTGCCACTGTTTTATTTGCTGAGAAACATATTTATTAATTTCAAAAGATATATTATCGATTTTCATCTTTTTAATAACAGAAGCAGCATTTTTAGTTTCCGGTGAAGAAAAATTCATTTCAGCTATTTTAGAATCAGCGAAATTTTTAAGTTCATCAATAAAATTTTTAGATTTAATTTCCGCTTCTTTTCCTTTAATAGAAAATAAGCCGTTTTCAGAGAATAAAAGTTCTTGTTCCCATTTATCTATTAAATTACTAAATTCAAGCAGTTTAACTTTATCCGAATATTGTTTATCCAAAGAATCATCATTATCAGCATTATGATTTTGAGGTAATTTATTAAGAGAATAAGAATGGTTAGAATTAGAATTATCCGTAATTAACATAAAAAAGTTCCTTTATACCAAAAGAAGAGTTTTAACAATGGCCTGAGAAGTTTCATTAGCGAAATCGAGGAAAAATTTATCACCCATGAGTTTAGCCTTTTTATAATACGCATCAGCTTTATCCATGTAAGTTTTAGCTTTCCGTTCAGATTGATTAATAGTATTGACAGCCTCCAGCTCCCCTGCTTGTTTTTCGTCCTCTGTAAGATTTAAAGCAGTATCAGAATTAGTACTTAAATTAGAAGCAGCGAATTTTGCAGAAACAGCCGTCATATTTTTAATGGAATCAAGTTTTTTACGTCTTGATTCTTCAAGTCCCTGCTGACGTTCGTATGCAGCGTCAGCTTCAGCTTTTTTACCCTCATTAACAACAGCTTTAATTTCATCATGTGCCTCAAGCACCTGATTAAAAATAGTACACATAATAAACTCCTAATAATTAATTTTGTAAAAGAATTCAAAATTTTCATCAAAAATGATATTATCCGGTTTGGGTTTATCAAAGCAGAATCCCAAATTTTTAAGCCATTTTTTTGCCTGAAAATTAGATTTATAAATATAGTTATACATAACAAAGTATTTAGATTCAGCTTGCTTAATAGTTTTTTTAATTTGATTAAAGCAGGACTTTTTATTATAAGAAATAAAAGAAGAAGTCAATAGCCAAACACAAGCGATTGAAGCATTTTTTTCAAAGAGTTCAGCGAATCCTCCTACAGCTATTGGAATATCTAGATTTTTATCATTTTTACCAATGAGAGTAAGGAAATCATGCTTAATAATATTATCAAGTGCAGATTGTTTCCAATCATTTCCCCAAAGAGCCTGTAATTCCAGAATATCTTCATTTCGGAGGTTATCAAGAACAAAAATAACATCATTAATATTTTTATCATTTTTAATCATTTGCATCTCCCAAAGAAATATCCATAGAGATAGAATTAATGGTTAACGGGAAGGGATAAGGCTGAAGGATATGGACGGTAGCTGCTTCAGAGAAATTAGTAAAAGCAAAAACTTTAATATTACCCGAATAAAGGAAATTAACATCATCAATACTGGTAATACTTCTGGCATTTTGAGAGATTGAATAATCAGTACCTATAACAAAGAAATCTTCTCTGGACTTATTAACATTAATATCAATCGAGTTAACAATTTTAGGAATACCGTGAGTATTTTCACCTTCGAGGTTGAGAGTTTCAAGTTCAAATTCATAAGGCAAACCGGCAATAATATGGGAAGCGGGAATTTTAATATCAACAGAGCCGTTATTAACAACAAGATTTTGAATTAAATTACCGTCAGCAAGTATATTAATTGATTCACCTTCCAAATGGTCTAAACCTGATATTTTAGAAATAGGTTCACCATCATACAAAAGTGAAGAGTCGAGAAAAATTCCGTCTTTAGTTTTATCAACAATTCTGGAAGCCATTCTTTCAATAAATCTTCGTTGTTTTCCGTTAATAATACGTCTAACAACGAAATAAGCAATATCCTCATTATTTTCTCTGACGACAGCAACAGATTCAAAGAAACCTTTAGTAGAGTGTTTATGCCAGCCGACGACTTCTTGTTTTTTATTATAAGTCAAACCGTTAACAGTGCCGTCAGACATAACACACCATAAAATTCTATAAGGTTCTTTAGCATAAGCCATGTCAACAACAGATTTTCCCTCAAATAAGTGATTAGCGAAGATAGAGAGTTCTTCGCCGTCATAGCTGTCAGACATATAAGTATAGCCTAAATCTCTGATAACTGAACCGCCTGACTGAGTAAATATAATCATATTACCGGAAACGACAGGAGCAACGTTAGAACAGCCGTAAAAACTTTGAGGTGAAGCAACAAGAGAAGAGGAAGCAGTAAAAGCTCCGTCAGAACCGTTTAATTTCCATTCTGCCCCTGAGGTAAGAAGAATTAAATCATTCATAGCAATAATATGTCGTATTTCATTTACCTCACGTTCCGATAAAGTAATATTTATAGAATCGGTAGGGTTTAGGGGTCTTGAGATATTAAAATTATTATTTGTTGAAGTTTGAGAAGCAACAAGCTGCTGAGGACTGTTTTTTAAAGAAGCATAAACTTTTCTTTGCTGAAAATAATTAACACAAGAAGGGTTGTTACCCTCTTCAAAGGGATTATTAAATAATGGAGCAGTAGAGGTCAAATCAGGTTCAATTTTTGTATCTGAAAAAGAAGTACCTGAAGTAGTGCCAATGAATCCGAAAACACCGTTAATACTTCTATAAACATTATATTCAACTGCATTTTCTACGGGGTCAAAATTAATTGTAACATATTCAGAAACACCCCAATGCGATTCAATTTCACCAATAACGGAGATTTCTTCCGAGCGATTACTTTCCTCATAAGTTTCAGCTTTAACGGCAGTAACAACATATGTATAAGTGCAAGTTTGTTCTCTTCCTCCTGTCCAGGAAGCTGAAAGATTAGATGGCGGAAGTATTTGCGGTTTAAAATCTATCGGAGTAAGAGACCAATCATAATGAGAAAGTCGTGACAATTCAGCCGGTACATATTTTTTATGACATAAAGTAAGAACATCAGCATTTTGTGCATATTTTAAATCAAATAAGTCATCTTGAGAATAATCGGTAGCTATTTCAACAGTTTGAAACTCTTTTTCATCACCTTCGGGATAAATAATTTGCGCACCGTCTTTAATAAATCTTGCATATTTATCGCCTAATTCAATAATATATGTTTGTTCGGTATTAAAAGAAAAAGGGATAAGGCGAACTATAGAATCGGAATTTTTAACTTCGCAAACAAGTTCTAAGCCGGCCCGATTACTAACACATCCTTCTGCTTTAACGAAGCCGTTTTTCAAAGTTTTAAGTCCAACGGCATACTTAGCCAAATCATTTCTTGCATACAAAGCAGGACTTAATTCACCGCCGGTAAAAGATTTTTGAGTATATCTGGTCATAAAATCCTTTCCAAATTATCTGACATCAAACCAAGAGCAAGGAGTATCATTATTAATAAATCCCTCAGAAGCATTAATACTTTTAGCTTTAGCCAGCATACTAGAATAAATACTTAAACAATCATTTTGAATACTTCTGTTTCCTGTAATTGAAGGAGCAGCAAGGAAAGCCAAATACCAGCAAAGCGCCATTGAAAATTCAGAAGTGAAGTAAATTTCATTATCCACCAATCTGGTATATCGAAGAATAGCCGGAGTAATATTAGTATTAATAACTTTAGCACCCGAAATATTAGATGCCACTTCAAATTCAATTTGTTTATTATCGGAATAACCAATAAGTTCTCTGGCAAATAAACAATCATTAGGATAGTCATATTCATAGAGGAATTTAGGATTTTGAGGGATATTACCCGTAAGTCCAAGTTCTCTGTACGCACAGGCAAAATTCCAATCAAAGTCCTTTAAAACTTGTTCTTTTGCACAATCATAGAATTCATTAAGTACATTAGTATTTTTATCTGTTTGGTTAACATTTTGAATATTAACACTAATACGCAGATTTTTTAAAGCAACATTAAACAATTTAGCTTTAGTATAATTCATAGTATCCTTTCCAAGAAGTAATAAAAATAAGGAGAAGAGGGAGGGGGATGAGGAGGTAAACAAAAAAGGAAATACCCCTTGAAAATTAATAAAAATTTTCAAGGGGAGTCAAGTAATAAGAATGTGAGGACTAAATATTATGAAAACTTTCTTGTGCGCCATCTGTAATACCGGCAAGTATTTTACCTTGAGAAGGGTTAGAGCCGGTAACGGTGTAATAAAGGCGCATAAAGCCTAAATTTCCTTTAGGCAGGAATTTAAGAGAAGACACACAGCCTTTTTTAAGATTTTCAGCTAAAATAGTTTGTTCAACAAGAGAAACAG
>CANROV010000106.1 GCA_947632315.1 Candidatus Gastranaerophilales bacterium | reverse complement strand
TGGATTCTTTTATTCCTTTAATTAATAATCTTGTTAATACAAGGACTATAAATATGGCAGGAATATTTATTGCTACAGGCATTTCAATACCAAACGGAAGGTTTATAAACGGCATTTTATCGTGAACATCCCATCCGTATTTATCACACATAGCATATACGGAACGAAAATCATTCCTTAACCATATAGGACAATTTACGACAAAATCAGGCAGAACAGCTTTAAATCCTTTTAAAAGCTGTGTTAAATATCCCGTCCACGCTGTTGCTACGGTAATATTTCCTATCGCATATTCAAGCATTAATATCCAACCGACCATCCACGCCATAAACTCGCCCATAGTTGCGTAAGTAAAAGTATAAGCACTTCCCGCAACGGGTATCATCGCTGCTATTTCAGAATATGATAATGCGGAAAACAAACTTGCAACAGCTGCTATCATCATTGATATTACAACTGCCGTTCCTGCCCCCGGACTATCTGCCGTACCTACTATGGCACTGCCTATTATCGTAAAAATTCCCGTACCGACAACGGCGCTTACTCCTAATATTAATAAGTCAAATATGTTTAACGTCTTTTTTAATTCCGTAGAATTACTTTCTGATATGAAAAAATCAGTAGATTTTTTACTTAATATATTTGCTATTACATTTTTTATTTTCTGTTTCATTTAACTCTTTATTCTCAGACCGGTTTTAATTATTACATTATAACTCAAAAATATTTATTTTATATGTTCAAGATAATCCATAGCCGCTTTGCTTTGTTTATACTTATTTATAGTATTTTCCATTTCACGATAAATATTTTTTATTTGTTCATTATCCAAATTTATTATTTTTTCAATACAATTTTTTAAGTCATCAGCGTTTGAAGGTATTAAAAAACCGTTTACACCGTCTTTTATTATTCCGTCAATTCCGTCATCCTTCGTGGCTATTACAATATTTAACCCCGCCATAGCTTCCAGATAACTTAATCCGAATGTTTCTCTCTCACTCAATAATATAAATATCGTTGATTTCATTAAATATTTAAAGACTTTTTTCCTTTCAATATTCCCTAAAAACTTTATATTGCGCTCAAGACCTAATTTATGAGTCAATTTTTCTAAATTTCCCCGTTCTTCACCATCTCCGATTATTCTTAAAAAGAAGTTTTTTTCCTTTAACTCGCTCAACCCTTTTATTATTACATCAATATTTTTCCTCTTAATTAAAGAAGCAACAGCAACAATATTTAAATCTCTTGAATATAAAAAGTCCAGACATTTTGCCCTATACTCCTTCATATTATCCGCAAGTTCATCATCTACCCCTGAATATGCCGTAAATACTTTATCTTTACATTCGGGAAGAATTGCTTCTATCTTATTCTTTAATACAGGACTTCTTGCAGATATATAATCCGCCTCCTTATATGCTTCCTTTAACTTATTTTTAAAATAAATCGAATATTGACGTTTCGTTAAAACCTCAATGTCAGCACAATGAACCGCATTTACATATTTTATTTTGTCCCGTTTTAACAGCTTCTGCGCCATTAATGCACCAGCCGGCATATGAGAAATTATTACATCATACTTCTTTAGAGAAAAACCTTTAGGCAGTTTATTATAAACATTAAATAAAAACGGCGTGTAAAAGTTTAAATTATATATTTTAACACCGTTTTCACAGTATATTTTCTCTTCAACCGTTTTTCTGCCCCGCAATTTAGTATTTAAAATAAAATTAGCCCTTATTACATCTACCTCATTACCTTGTTTTATCCACTCCAAAACAAAATAATATAAGGCTTTTGCTATTTTTTCATTTCCTATCGGATATAAATCTGTTACAAAAAGTATTTTCATATTATAAATATTACTATAATATAAAAAATTATAATTGAACCGGAAAGACGATTTTGGAAGAATTAAATATTAAAAATTATGCTCATATTGGTGACGCCGTTTATGAAGTGTTCATTAGAGAAAAAACTATAATGATGACCTCTAATCTTAATAAACTTCATAAATATACAGTCCACTATGTTAATGCAAAGTTCCAAAGCGAATTGCTTGAAAAATTAATGCCGTTTCTCTCCGAATCCGAAATAGAAATAGCCAGAAGAGCCAGAAATATACCCACATCATCGGCCAGAAAAATAGATAAAAAACTACACTCAAGCGCTACTTCATTGGAAGCAGTTGTGGGTTATAACTACATTCACAATAAAGAGCGCTATCTGGAATTATGTTGTTTGATGGAAAAACTTATTGATTTTTCTGTTTCTTCTTAGTAATATCCGTCTTCCCAGGAAGGTACCATTTTATCTTCAATATCATTAAAGGTATAATAGTCAGTTGCCTCCTGTGAAATTTTTCCTGCCCGAGTAACTTCATACGCATCATACCCGGGATTTATTTTCTTATAATTTTCATCAGGCTTGGGTGAATCCGAAAAATCATATATTATTCCTACAAATTCAGGTTTTATTGCATTTCCTATTGTTCTCAATCTTTCTTCAGAATACGAATTTTGTTTATATACTTTTGAATAATCAACTTTGTCCATATCATGCGTAGGACAAGTTGAACGTGAATAAACAATCCTATAGTTGTTATGATTTACAATATATTTTGCCGCACTTACCGGAAGCGTAGAAAACACAGTAAAAAATGCCAAAACTAAACATAATTTTTTCATAAGCTACTCTCTTATATTTCCTTAAGACCTACTATTATTATCTACCACATTTTAATAAAAATTAAACACTTCAAATGAAGTAATTTTTATAAATAGCATTTTTTATCTTCGCCGATTACCCCCGCATAAAGCTCTATATACTGCTTTGCAGGACTCGAATCAACTTTTGTTAACAAAACTTCCTCTATTTGGAAAAATCCTACTTCGCTTGACATTTCAATATCAAGTCTGATAGGCTTACTTTCTCCGTGCTGAATGTTGACCTTTGTTATCGCATTTGCCGAATATTTATGTATATCCCCTACTTTTGGAGTGTTATTTATAGCCATCGGTATTCTTGCTCTGCCTTTTGTCATATCGCAGCCGTCGGCGATTAAAAGTATTCCCGCTTCAATGGAATGAATTTTTTTCGTTGACATATGTCCTATTATTGACTCTACGGTTAATGACTTTATTACTACCCTTTTATGAATATTATCGGGGAATATTTTTAGAAGAACTTTATCAATAATAGGAAGCGCAAGCATAACAGACATTTCTTCATGCCCTTGCCTTCCGACCATCATACCTAAATCGTGAACTAAACTCGCCAGTACTACCGCACACATGCTATCTTCAAATGTTCCGATTTCTTCAGATTCAAGTGAAGTTTTTATTCCTGACTCTTGCAGTATTTTTAACATTTTTACCGCATTTATTGCCACCTGACGCATATGAACAGGCCCATGATCATTATAGCCAAGCCTCTTTATTGATACATTATTTGCATAATCCTGCATTTCCTGAAGCTCTTCATCCGAAAATAAATATTTTACCAGTTCTATGCATTTAGGATAATTTTTGAGCTTTTCTATTATTTTGTTCTCTGTTGCTATCTCTTTTGCTGATTTCATATAGTTTATACCGTTACTTACTCTATAATTATATTATACTATAAATATAATCAGCGGTCAGACTCTCAGATTGTCTATCAATTTTTTTTGAATAATTTTTACGTAAAATAAAAATTGTTAATTTTATTTAACGTGAGAAAATATACTCTTTTAAAAAAATTTTATTATGATATTATAATATTATGTTGATTAGAGAAACGGTTTTCCGTTTCTTTTTTATTTAAAGAGGGTTATTTTTGAAAGGAAGTGTAAAATGACAAGAGATAAACATAATAAATCTCAAGGAGATAATACTGCCTTTGAATATATTAATAAGTATGAATTACTTCAAAAAATAACTCCCGTTATTGATAACACACTTATGCGCTTTGGTCTCGTTCCCGTTGAAACGGAGCTTGTTAAAGAAAATCATAAGTGGTTTTTAAGAATTTTTATTTATTCTATGGAGCGTGAAGTCGGTATTGATGACTGCGAAAAAGTTTCAAGAAGCTTATCGGATTTCCTTGAAGAATTAATTCCGTTTAAATATTACCTTGAAGTCAGCTCCCCCGGAATTGAAAGAAAATTAAAATCAGATAAAGAATATCTGATTTTTAAAGGAAAAGATATTAACCTTAAACTTAAAGAACCAATTGATGATTCAGGCGAAAAAATGTTTGTTGCAAAAATAGTTGATTTTGATGAAAATGAAGGCTTAACAGTTTTCGCCTATAAGGATAAACAAAATTTATTGATAAAAAAAGATAATATTATATCTGCAAAATTATATTCGAGTGAAATATAGGAGAAATACTATGATTAAAATCGGAACAGCACTATTTGAAGCTTGCGAAGAACTTGAAAGAGAAAAAGGCATTTCTAAAGATGTTATTATCTCTTCTCTTTGCGACGCTATGGTAACCGCTTATAAAAAACATATTAAACAAAAAGAAGTTCCTAATGTTGAAGCAATATTAGATGAACAGTCCGGAGAAATAGGCGTTTTCAGAACAAAATTAGTCGTTGAAGACGTTCAAGACCCTAACCTTGAAATATCTTTAGAAGACGCAAAAGAAATTGACGATGAAGTTGAACTTGAAGATGAAGTTAAAATAGAAGTTACGCCCGAAAACTTCGGACGTATCGCCGCTCAAAGTGCTAAACAGGTTATTACCCAAAGAATTAAAGAAGCTGAAAGAAAACTCGTTCTTGATGAATTTTTGGAGAAAAAAGGAACTTTAACTACAGGTATTATTCAACGTGTTGAAAACAGAAATGTTATAGTTAATATCGGAAAAACCGACGCCATAATGCCTCAAAAAGAACAAATTCCGGGTGAATACTATAAACCGGGCAACAGAATAAGAGTTTTTGTACTTAACGTTAAAGAAACAGCCAGACTCCCTCAAGTTATCGTGTCTCACGCACACGCAGAAATTGTAAGAGAATTATTTGAACTTGAAGTACCCGAAATTGAAGACGGAATAGTTGAAATAAAATCAATATCCCGTGAAGCAGGCTACAGAACTAAAATCGCAGTTACAAGCAACGACCCCGATGTTGATTCCGTTGGAGCTTGTATCGGGCCGAGAGGAAGCCGTATTCAAACCATTATAGGCGAACTTAAAAATGAAAAAATTGATATTGTCAGATACTCTGAAAATCCTGTTGAATATATTGTTAACGCACTCTCTCCTGCCAGAATCATTTCTGTTGATATCTTAGCTGACGATGAATATTCAAAAGAAGCTTTCGTTATTGTTCCTGATGATCAATTAAGCTTAGCTATAGGAAGAGACGGGCAAAATGTCAGACTGGCTCATAAATTAACCGGATGGAAAATTGATATTAAGAGTGAATCTCAGGCCGAAAAAATGGAATATGCTCCTCATCCTCAACAGCAGGAAGAAATTGAAGATAATACTTTAGATGATGAAACAGACCCGATAGCAGAAGAAATAAAAGAACAGGAAGAATATGCTATTGATGAAGAAGATACCGAAGAACTTGAAGGTGCTGTTGAAGAAACAGAATCAGCAGAAGAAATATAATTAATTCAAGGAGTAATCTTAATGTATAGATGTAAATATCTGGCACACGGTTTATATATAAGTTATGACTGTTTTAGACATTGTCATTTATCAATCCACGCCCCGGAAGAACGGGAAAATAATTTTATTGTCAATTATAAAGGGCCAAATGATAAAGTTGATTGGGATTTAGTTTTTGCAAAGAAAAAAGAACTTGTTGAAGGTATGAGAAAAGGCGAAATCCCTAATTTCTGTAAAGGCTGTCATTGGCTTGAAGAATTCGACGAAAATTCGCCGGAGCAATATTTATCTGATTTAGACAGTTATATAGATATGATTTGGCTTGGTCATTTTAACGAATGTAATGCCAGATGTTTATACTGCCACGCTTTTGAACTTTTAAGCAGAAAGTCCATTACAAAAGATTATGGTGTTATTACTCTTCTTCAGGAAATGTTTGAGAAAAAAATCTATAATCTTGAGAAAAATCCTGACGCAAATATTTCGTTTGCACACGGCGAACCAACTCTGCTCCAAAAATTCAATGATATTATGGAGCTTTGCGAAAAATACGGAAATAGGAATATTGCGTTATATACAAACGGAATTTTATGCAGTGATACTGTGGAAAAAATGCTTAAGAACAGAAAAAGCGACGTTAATATCGTTATTTCGCTTGATTCAGGTTCAAGAGAAGTTTACAAAAAAGTTAAATTCGTTGATAAATTTGACGATGTTTGTGAAACAATAAGAAGATATGTTATTGCAGCAGGCGACAGAGCTAAATTTTCAATAGGCATTAAATACATTATTATTCCTAAAATTAATGATACTAAAGAAGAAATTGATAAATTCTATGATATTTGTGTCAATAAATTAGGAGTTAAATATCTTATCGCCGATTTGGAAGAAAAATGGTTTGTTCGCCATAACGGTGAAGTCCCTGAATATTATAAAGATTTACTCCGATATTTTAAAAAGAAATGCGAAGATAATAATATCAGATTTATTTTCTTTGACAGAGCTTTGGTTACTGAGTTATAAACAAAAAAGGAGGAATATAAAT
>CANROV010000105.1 GCA_947632315.1 Candidatus Gastranaerophilales bacterium | reverse complement strand
TTTCAGAATTTGTTGAAAAAGGATATTTAACCGAAGCACTTTTAAATTTTGTTGCTCTATTAGGGTGGGCGCCTTCTGACGGACAAGAAATAAAAACATTAGATGAAATAGCTCAAGATTTCAGAATTAATGAAGTATCGTCATCTAACTCAATTTTTGAATACGACAAACTAAATTGGATGAACGGTCAATATATTAAAAAAATGGATATAAAAAAGCTTACACAATTGGCAAAACCGTATTTATCAAAATATGATTTATCGGAATTAACGGAAGAACAGCTTGAAAAAGTTATAGAAGCAACTCGTGAACCTATTACAATTTTATCTGATTTGACAAATGATGTTGCATATTTCTTCGGAAAAGACATTCAATATGAAGAAGGGGTTAAAGAAAAGAATATAGATACCGAGCAGGCTCAAAACATATTGAAATATTTTAATTCTCAATTAGACGGTTACGATTTTGATAATGAAGAAAAATTACATGAACAATTAGCTGAATTTAGAACATATTTCAAAGAAAACTACGGTATAAAACCAAAAGAAACAATGTGGACAGTGAGAGCTGCCATTACAGGAAGAACTCACGGTGCTGACATGGGTGTTATACTTGAAGTTTTAGGTAAAAATAAAGTAAAATATCGTATAGAAAAAGCAATAGTATAGTTGGAAGAATGGAAAATATTCTTAATTTACCTAAAGTATCATTTATTGTGATAACTCATAATTTTTCACAGTTTATTAAAGACTGCCTGAATAGTATTAAAAATCAAACATATAAAAATATTGAAATTATTGTAGTGGATGACGTTTCAAAAGATGATACCATAGAGAAAACAGAGGATTTTATAAAGGAAAATCCCTGTTTATCAGTGCAATTAATTAAAAATGAAACAAATATAGGTCAGTTAGGATCCTTTATTGAGGGATTAAAGATAGCAGACGGTCAATTTGTATGCGCCATTGACGGAGATGATATATTATTTCCCGAATATTGTGCAATTCATGTTGAAACGCATTTAAAAACCCCTGTAGCCCTTACAACATGCCTGCAGGCAGAAATAGATGAAAATAATATAATACATACGCTTTCATCTATAGACAGCCCGAAAAAGAAAGATGAAAAATTATCAGTTGAAAATAAAACTTATGAAGAATTTAACAAATATAGAAGTGCGAACAATCTTGATAAAGAGAATGCTGATGTAAAGATATTGGATAATGATAAATACAGCTTTGCCACCTGGCATTGGGGGCCTTCAAGCTCGGCTATGATGAGGAAATCAGTATGCGATATGCTTATTTTACTTGAAAAAGCACGTAAACTTAAAATTACTGCCGATAAATTTTTATTTTCTTTCTGTCATTTAATAGGTTCAAGCGCAATAATAAATAAAACTTTATTTGCATACAGAAGGCACAATTCCAATTATTCTATGGCAAATCCTGTTTTAGGCAACAAAAAATATTATAAAGCAAAAACTCAGGCAAATTATTTCAGGAACAATAAAAGACTCAGAAGTCAAATGTTCAGATTTATAAAAAGTAATGAAGATTATTTTAAAGAAAAATTTAATAAAATAAATTTACTTTTAATCTATAAAAGAATAATATTTTCATTCGATATCAGATTTTTCAAAGGCGTATTTAAATCATTATTTATTTAAATGAAAATACGCATTCTGATTTAATAGTATTGACTTTTCACCGTCGAGGTGTGAAAACTAAATATAAATGTTCGCTTTAAACGTTACTTGTCAAAAAATTTCCCCGAATAATTTATTAAAATTCAGCTTTTTATATGAATTGAAGCACTTTAAAAAATGATATAATAACTTATTGATATTAAAATAGGGGAAATTATGCTTCAAGAAGCCACAAAAATATTAAATTCAGCATTTCATGACAGTTTTATAAAAAGACTAAGTTTATATCTTCACGACTGCGTAAGAGAAGAAGTTCAAAGCTCAACATTCAGAAATTTAAAACAAGATAAAGAAAATAAATGGATATTTTTAGAAGCAGAAACAAAAAATAAAAGTGAGAATCCATCTTTACTTGAAAATGAAAAATTATTTACTTCATATCCGCAATCACTAAAGCTTGACGGAGCTGATTCATATTTAACGGAATTAATGCTGTTAAGTGAAAATAACCAAAAAGACAAGTATTTAATATACGGTTATCTGTTTTTAGTAGGAAAAAATTCAAAAACAAAAAGGAAAAATGAATTTTTAACTCCGCTGTTATATTCCTCCTGCAAATTGGAAAGAAACGGAATGAATATAGAATGCTCAGTTCAGGAGGAAGGATTATCATTAAACACTGCAGCATTAACAAGTTTAATGAATTTATCGGGCGAAGAAGATGAAATAGACAATATGCTTGACGGTTTATTGGATGTAGTACCAAAATTACCGCTTAAAGAAGAAGATGTAAGCATATTTTTAACAACCTTAAAATCATTAATACCTGATTTGGAATTTGAACTTAAAGAAAATGAAGAATTAGAAAATAATATCGAAAAAGACTCTGAAGAAACAGTATCAGAGAAACAAATAAATTATGATAATTTGGAAGAAGTGCTGGAAGAAGCTGCTAATCCCGAAGCAGAAAAACCCAAGGTAAAATTAAAAGCCGATAAAGTAGTATTGACAAACAAAAGTGCAATAATATTAACTAAACGACCTTTGGTAACGGCAGGTGTTCTGTATGAATTAACACAAATATCCGAAAAGCCGTCAGGAATAATAAGAGAAACTGCACTTAATATCGTTAATGAAGAATATCTTCAAGGCAAAGGGAAAATGGCAGGCAAAATAATAAAAGAAACCAATTTAAAAGATTTTGTTGCCGTTACTCCATTATCTTTAAGTGATTCACAAGAAGATGTAATAAAAAATCTTGAAGATAACAATATATTATCAGTCTATGGGCCTCCCGGGACAGGGAAATCACAAACAATAGTTAACTTAATATGCCATTTAATATCAAACGGAAAAACAGTTTTGGTCGCTTCAAGAATGGATAAAGCAACTGACGTTATAGCCAATAGACTCAATGATTTCGGTGCGCCATTTTTAGCACTCAGGGCAGGAAGAGCTAATTATCAAAAACAGTTATCATTTGACCTGCAAGATTTAATATCAAACAAAGTTGATTTAGATACAAACTATGAAAACTCAATACTTGTAGATGTAGAAGATATGCAAAAACTTGTAATGTCTATAAGAGAAAAAGAAAATAAATGCGAAGAAATAATAAAACTTGAGAAAGAATGGCACGATATAATAAAAGAACGTGACGAAAAAGAACAACAATTAGGCAAACTTGAATATCTGACAGGGAAACTAACCGTTCAGGAAGTAGATGATATTGAAAATGCCATAAAAAATCTTGAAAAGAATATTGAAAAAAAAGGATTTTTCTCTGACATAACAACAAAATTTGCTAATCATAAACTTCAAACAATAATTCAAAATAAAAACTTTAAGCCTGATATTGAAAATCTTGAAAGATTGAAAATAGAGTTAATAACGGCAAGACTCAGTGCAAAAGCAAGGTACATTGAAACTCAAATATTTAAAATAGGAAATATTCACAGTCTTTTAGAAGAAATTAAAATTTTAAAAAGAAAACAAAAAACTCTTGCTGTTGAAATATTAAAAGGTAAAAGAAGAAACTCTTTAAAAGGCTTATTAAGAGATCAAATAAAAAGACAAAGATTAATTGTGCATACAAAAGCACTAATATCAAGGAAGAAAAATCTTCAAAACAGACTGTTAGAAGACGAAGATTTTAAACCGTTATTGGAAGCATTCCCATGCTGGTGCGTAACAACGTATGCAATATCAAATTCACTGCCTTTAAAACCGGCATTATTTGACGTTGCCATTATAGATGAAGCGTCACAATGTGATATAGCAAGCTGTCTTCCTGTATTATTCAGGTGCAAAAAAGCTGTTATAGTGGGTGATGACAAACAATTACCTCATTTATCATTTTTGGAAAAGTCAAAAGAACAATCGTTTATGAGCCAGTATGAAATACCCGATAAATATCAGCTTATGTGGCGGTTCAGAACAAATTCAATGTTCGACTTGGCTAATTATTATTCAATGAAGCCTGTTTTATTGGATGAACACTTTAGAAGTTATGCACCTATTATTGATTTCAGCAACAAAGAATTTTATGGCGACAGAATAAGAATAATGTCACAGTGTAATAACAAAGATGTATTAGAGCTTGTAGAGGTAAAAGAAGGGAAAGTTGATTTTGATATGACCCGCAACATGCCTGAAGTTGAAGCAATAATGCAGAGACTGCAAGAAATAATACAAGAAGATGACAGAATAAAAGGAGCGCATGAACCTGTAAGTATAGGAATAATCTCACCGTTCAGAGGACAGGTTGAATTAATAAAAAAAGCCATAATGCAGGTATTCTCGGAATCGATAATCAGAAAGCATAAGATAGAAGTAGGAACAGCTCATACTTTTCAAGGCGATGAGAGAGATATAATAATGTTATCGTGGGCAGTAGCAAATAACAGTTTTAATCAAAGCTTAACCTTCCTGCAAATCCCGAATTTGTTTAACGTAGCAATAACAAGGGCAAGGAAAAAGCAAATAATATTTTTGTCAAAAGACCCTAAAACACTGCCTTCGGGATTATTAAAAGACTATATTGAGTATGTTCAGGCATATATAGCCAAAAATAATATGAAGGAAGATATAGATATTGATGAAAATATTTATAAGAACTCATTTGAAAAAGAAATAGCGAAAGCATTAAGAGAAGAAGGCTTTGATGTAAAAGCGGGGCAGATTTTAGCAGGGTTTAGTGCTGATTTAACCGTTACATCACCATCAGGGAAAGTCTTGATAGTAGAATGTGACGGGGTGGAAGATACCGAAAAAATGAATAAAACACAGATAAAGAAACAAACACTAATGGAGAGAACCGGAGCAATAGTGGAAAGAGTTTCATATAGAGAGTGGTATATAAGTAAAACAGGATGTATTGAGAGAATAAAAAACATAATAAGCGAAATGTAGAATAAAAGAAAAGAATATTTGAAGGTCCTATATTATTAGACTTATGTCTTTTAAATATAGGACCTAATTTTATACAATCGGTTAATATACGAAACAAGGTTTAAACCATTATTATAAAGCTATACATATTCCACTCTCACTCGTAAACTGTTTGACCGAATTTTTCATTTCGGTCTTTTTTTTGCGAAATTTCGTACGAACAAAGTTCGGTTAGCGAAAGCCGAAGTGAGGACAGCTGAAAGCGACACGAACGGCAGGCTTGAGCGAAAGAAATTTCAAGACGCGAATTTTCCGCAGGGCGGAGTCGAGCGCTAGCGAGCGAGCCCGAGGGAGCAACAACCCGACCGAGCGCAAAAAACGTCAGTTTTTAAAGCGAGGTTACAGGGGTTGTGCGAACAGGAAAATTCAAGACACGAAATTTGCGGAAGGGTGAAGCGAAGCGAACCCGAGTATCAGAGCAGCGACGTGACGACCAGCGAAGCGGAAGGAACAACAGCTGCGAAGACAGCAAATTTCAAGACGCGAAATTTGAGAGACCCTTTTATATCAATTTATAAAAATTTAATTATATTAGAAGCAAAAAGCAGTATTCCTATTATTACACTTATTATAGCAGATAATAAAACCATGCCCGCAGACATATCTTTTGCCATTTCAACTAATCTTGAATAATTATTCTTATAAACAGCGTCTAAAGTAAATTCAATAATAGAATTTAATAATTCAGAAATAAGCACAATCGCAATCATAATAATTAAAATACATAAATCAGTAACGGAAAATCCGAGCAAAAGTGCCAAAACAATAACAAAAACAGATACTAAAAGCTCTATTCTGAAATTACGTTGAGAACTTACGGCTAAACTTATACCTTTAATTGCATTATATAAACTTTCTTTAACACTTGAAGATTTAAATTTTGTCATAAAACAACAGCCTTTGCTTTATTTTGATTTTCTACCATAAAATTATAATCTGATTCTGTTTGATGGTCATACCCCAATAAATGAAGTATACCATGAGAAATTATATAATAAAGTTCATCTTTAAAAGGAATATTATTATCTTGAGCCTGTTGCCTGATTTTATCAACGGAAACAATAATCTCCCCTAAAGAAATTTCATCATCAATAATAAACTTTTCATTTTCGGGAGAATCGGCAAATATAGCAAAAGTAATAACATCCGTTGCACAATCTTTATTTCTGTAATCTTTGTTAATTTTGCGGATTTCATCGTTAGAACAAAAAACTATATCAAAACTTATTGTATTAAATTTATAATCAGCTAAACAAGAACTCTTAATTAAATCATTATTATGGAAAATAAAATCCGCCATTTTATTAACATCATTATAAATTTGAACTTCATCAAGCTCAAAATTGCCGAAAATATTTTCAATAAATACATTAATAATCATAATATTCCTGTTTTAATTATCTTTTTCCTGAATTTCATCAACAGATTCCTGATATTTAATACGTTTATGGAATACGGAACGAAGAACTCTTGAAAGAGTTTGTGCAATAACTTTGATATCTTTTAAAGTTAAAGGACTATCGGATAATTGATTATCATCAAGCCTATCCTGAATAATTTTATTAATAAGTTTATCAAGTTCTTCTTGA
>CANROV010000104.1 GCA_947632315.1 Candidatus Gastranaerophilales bacterium | reverse complement strand
TAAGGTTTGAACGGGGTGTAAAACAACAATAGCTTTTCTTTTATTTAATTCTTCAAAAATCGATTCAAATTTTTTATCGCCCAAATATACTCCCCCGACACTCGTAGGCAGTTTTATACCAACTGCGTGAAGTTCATCATAAGCATAATTAATTTCTTTTATTGAATTTTCTATATCAGGCAAAGGCAGCGTTGCAAAAAGTTTAAATCTGTCAGGGTATTTTGAAACAATAGCCGCTCCTTGGTCATTAATTTTTCTAACCAGTTCAACCGTTTCTTTATTATCGCCCCAATAAGGATGAGGACTTGCAAGCGATATAAAAGCGGTTTTTATACCTATTTCGTCCATAAATTTCAGTTGTTTTTCTATACTCCAATCGGGTGTAGATAAACCGTCAGATTTAATACCTTTTGTTCCATGGTCTAAAAGAGCTTGTTTATAACAATCGGGAATATAATGTTGGTGGATATCATATATTTCAATATTTTGACCAAAAGCTAATGATTTAACCGCTAAAATTAAAGCTGAAGCTATAAGAAAATTCTTTTTCATTATTATCCCTTTTTCTCTTTCAAGAATTTTGTTAAAGTTTTTCCGCCTATTCCCCAGTTATCAACATCATTTTCTTTTATAAGCACGTAGAAAAATTCTTCATCAACTCCAAGCACTTCGCTTGCAATTCTCGTAAATTCCGAAATCAATTTTTCTTTTTGTTCTTGTGTCGGTCTTACCGCTTCTATTTGTATTATTGGCATATTGTTTCTCCTTTTTTCAAGTTTTATGTCTTTTAAATTACATATTGACATCATGTCATTATAATGATATATTAAATTTGACATTGTGTCAATATAAAGACAAAAGGAATTTAAATATGCCAAAAGGCTCAATTGAACTTATTAATTCAAGAAAAGAAGAAATTTTAAACGCAGCGGAAGAACTTTACAAATCAAAAAATTTTAAAGATATTACTTTAAATGATATTGCGCAGCTTACTACGTTTAAAAGAACTTCAATTTATAACTACTTTGAAACAAAAGAAGAAATCTTTTTAACTTTAAATAAAAGGCAATACGAGGCTTGGGTTAATGATTTGGAAAATATTATTCAAAATAATTCTGTTTTATCAAAAGATGATATTGCAAAAAATATCGCTCATAGTCTTGAAAAAAGAAAAGATTTATTAAGGCTCATGATGAATCATTTTGATATGGAAGAAAACAGCCGGCTTGAAATATTAAAGGATTTTAAAATTGCATTTGGTAATTCTATGAAAACTCTAAACAGATTGCTTGAAAAATTCTGCCCCCAAATGCAAGAAAACGACAGGACAAATTTTATTTATTCCCTGTTTCCTTTTATATACGGGATTTATCCTTATACAACGGTATCTGATAAACAAAAAGAAGCAATGAAAACTGCCGATGTCGGATTTATTTACCATAGTATTTATGAAATAACTTATAATTGTGTGAAAATGCTTTTAAAATAATGAGGTAAAAAATGAAATACACTAATTTAGGAAAATCGGATTTAAAAGTTTCAAGAATATGTATGGGCTGTATGGGTTTTGGGGATAGCTCAAACGGTCAGCATTCTTGGACAGTTGATGAAAATACCACAAGAGAAATTATAAAAGCAGGGTTGGAAAAAGGGATTAATTTTTTTGATACTGCAATAGTTTATCAAGGAGGATCTAGCGAACAATACGTCGGGCGTGCTTTAAAAGATTTTGCAAAAAGAGATGATTATGTAATAGCGACAAAATTCACTCCTCGCACCCCTGACGAAATTGAAAACAACATATCGGGGCAAAAACATATTGAAAACTGCTTAAATAAAAGCCTTCAAAATTTGGCAATGGATTATGTTGATTTATATATTTATCACATGTGGGATTATAATACCCCTATTGAAGATATTATTGAGGGGCTTAACAATGTTGTAAAGCAAGGAAAAGTCAGATATATAGGTATTTCAAACTGCTTTGCGTGGCAGCTTGCTAAAGCAAATAACTATGCAAGAAACAACGGATTTGCCGAATTTATATCAATTCAGGGGCATTATAATTTAATCCACAGAGAAGAAGAAAGAGAAATGATTCCATACTGCAAGGAAGAGCATATTGCTCTTACTCCATATTCTGCATTAGCTTCAGGAAGATTATCAAGACATATCGGTCAAACAACCAAAAGATTGAAAGAAGATTCTTACGCAAAATTTAAGTATGATAAAACTGCTGAATATGATAATAAAATCATTGAAAGAGTTGGAGAAATTGCCTTAAATAAAGGAGTTTCAATGACGGAAGTATCATTAGCGTGGTTATTAACAAAAGTAACCTCGCCTGTTGTGGGCGCAACTAAACTATCTCATATTGAAGGGGCGGTTAAATCTGTTGAACTAGAACTTACGCAGGATGAAATAAATTATCTTGAAGAATTATACATTCCCCACGCACTTGCAGGAGTTATGGCTCAAAATAAACCGCAAGATGCAAACAAAAATCACGTATGGATAAATAATGCAAAACAAATAGGAAAGGATTAATTATGGGACAAGCAAAAATTGCGCTCGGTGCTTGGGCTTGGGGAAATGACGCAACATTTGGAAATAATTACTCGCTCGATGATTTAAAACCGATTTTTGATACGGCAATGAAAAACGGATTAAATTTATGGGATAGTGCTTATGTTTACGGCATGGGAATAAGCGAAAAGATATTAGGAAGTTTTTTAAAAACCGTACCGAGAGAAACTTTTGAAATAAGTGCTAAATTCACTCCGCAATGTGCGTCAATGTTTAAGGGAAATCCTGTAACATCAATGTTTGAAAAAGTGCCCAGTTGTTGGGAGTTGATTTTATAGATTATTATTGGATTCATAACCCGACCGATGCTCCAAAATGGGTTCGTGAATTAATTCCATTAGCAAAAAGCGGCAAAATCGGAAAAATCGGGCTATCTAATCATAATTTGGCTGAAATAAAAGAAGCTCAAGAGATATTAGCAAGTGAGGGATTAAAAATATCAGCCGTTCAAAACCACTTTAGCATTCTAAATCGCTCAAGTGAAACATCAGGCATTCTTGATTACTGCAAGAAAAATAATATAACATTCTTTTCTTATATGGTTTTAGAACAAGGGGCACTCACAGGAAAATATGATACAAAACATCCGTTCCCTGAAAATTCGGACAGGGGAAAGACATACAACCCGATACTTGATAAACTTGAAACACTAAATTCGGGACTAAAAGAAATTGCAGATAAATATAATGTCGGTGTTGCACAAATTCCCGTTGCTTGGGCTATCGCAAAAGGGACTTTGCCTATTGTCGGAGTTACAAAAGTACGACATGTTGAAGATATAATCAAAGCACTTAACATAAAATTAACCGATGGCGAAATAGAAAAAATTGAAAATTTAGCAAAAACTTTAAATATAAATATAATTCGCTATTGGGAAAAAGAAATGAAATAAATTATATTTGATGAACTATACTTCTGTACTTACTGCTTGAAATAAACCACAAAATTCAAACAAAATCGTGTATGGATAAACAATACAAAAAATGTAATATAAACAAGCAGTCTATTTAGTTACAGATAAAATCTCATCTATAACTTCTGATTCATTTAATCTTTTTGAAAAACAGTTCAGTGCAAAATTAACATATATAAATTTTAATAATACAAGCCAGACAATATTATGTCTAATTATTTTTTTATTTTCAATTAATGCGTATTCTTCAATTATTTTTATTATTTTAAAAGAAATTATTAATTCTATCGTGTATAATGCAACGGAAAAATATAAAAGCACTGTATTAAGCTCAATTATATCGCTGATTTGCTCTCCTGATAAAATGGGAACAAGAATAGAAACAATTTGCAAACAAATGACAACATAAAAAAATAATCCAAACAGTAGTAAAATTTGCAATGAAATACTGTTATATTTTGATTTAGATATTTTATTCAAAGTTTTAAACCGCAAAATTAACCAAAAATATTGATATATATTAAATGTTAATGCACTAAAAATTAAAAATTTTACTGAACTTACCTTCTTTAAATTACTTAAATCAATATTATTTTCTGTTAAATTTATCATCTTATTCACAAACTCCATTTTGTATAGAATTCCATTTATTATAATTCACTTCATCTTTTAATTCATAGTAGGCTTGAGAAATAACACCTGCTGAAATACAAGCATTTATATAGTCTTTTTGGTTTATTGCCATGTTATATTTTTGGATTTCTCCTTGAAGAATATTTTCCCAATAACCACCCATTAAGTTATTATAAAAATCCTCGGGACTATCAGATTTATCTACCAATTCCATTAATTTAGATTTGTGGGTTGGCGGTTCTTCATTTTTTGACTCATATTTATCATATTCTTTTAAAATTTTAATCGCTTCTTTTTCGGTTTCAATGCAAAAATCGTATATTTGATTGTTTCCATCTTTTAGTGCAAGTTCTTTTGCGATTTCAAAATCTGCTAAATCATCTTTTGATAAATTACAAGAATTAGGATTAGAGGAGCAGGCTCTTGTTTTTTGCTCAAAATTAACAAGACCTTGTAAATAGTATAATTTTGATGAATTTTTAAATTTTTTCATAGCTTCATCAAGAGTTTTTTCGCTATTTTTAAAATCTTCTTTTAATATTTGCGAAAATGCCAAATAAAAATAATTATCTTCTATTGAATCATCCAGTTTAACAGATTGAGTAAAATCAAAAATAGCACCGTTATAATCTTTAATTAAAAATTTTGCATAGCCTCTTAATTCATAATCTATAGCATTGTTGTGCTTTATTTCAATTTTTGAGATTTTTTCTATATCTTTATTTGCATTTTGCAAGTTGTTGTTATTTTGATAGAAATTTGCTCTTGCGGAATATCCGTATATCAACATATCGGGGTCATTTAATTCAATTACTTTTGAATAATTCCACAATGCTTCATTATTCATTTTTAATTTTTCATATATTGCACCTCGATTTAGATAAGCATTAGAAAAATTAGGGTTTATATTGATTGATTTTGTATATTCTTCTATTGCTTCTTGGTCTTTATCGAGTTGAGATAAAATTCTACCTTTGTAAAAATGAGCTTCATAGTTTTTTGAATCTACTTCAAGTGCTTTATCGCAATTTTTTATAGCTTTTTCTAAATTAATTTTTTTATTTTTATCATACAAATAACTTTCGCAAGCGCAATATTGCGTATATGCTTTGGAATTATTTTTATCTAGCATTAAAGCTAATCTATAATTTCTTATTGCTGTTTTATAATCATTGTTTTCAAATGCGCTGTTTGCAATTTTTATAAAATAAGTATCAGTTTTTGAACAACCACTCAATAAAACCGTTGATATTAATACTAAAGACAACAATATCTTTTTCATGTTTTCCTACTTACATATTATTAAACAATGATATTACCATTGGCATCACTTTCTTTAAAAGAGGCAATTATGCAATCTATTACACCAATTATTACCGGTATCCAAGTCCAGCAAAATATAAAAAATATAATTCCTGTACCAATTTTGCCTGCATAAAACTTATGTACCCCAATTCCTCCAAGAAAAAATGCTAAAATACAATAAATCAATTTATTAACAACTTTTCCGCCTGTAACATAAAGAGGGGTCTGTGGAATCGTATTACTATTACTTACATTTATATTTATTGCACCTTGGCTTAAATTTGCATTATTTTGCAATTCTTTTTGTTTTTTAATTACAACCGTTTTTGTTTCTGTTGAAAATATTTCAACCTCATCGCCAATTGCTGGTTCAAAATTGCAATCCGATATTCTGACTTCTTGAATACCTCCGTTATCTGTTCCGATTATTACAATTTCATTTTCGATATTTATTATCTTTGACATATTTTCCTTCTTAATGCGCTAAGGTACAATTTTTGAGTTTTAATTTTCTATTTTATACATATTTTATTCCTTAAACAACAAATTGTCAACATAAATTAGCGGTTTAAGCTAATTCTATTTTTTATAAATTTATTTAAAAATAGTGCTGGGGTCTTATGTCAAAAATCAAAGAATTATTAGGTAAAAGAATTAAAGAAATCAGATTGTCAAAAAATTTGACACAAGAACAGCTATCTGAACTTACAAATATTGGCGCTTCAAGTATCAGCAAAATTGAAAGCGGTATTTATCATCCTAATGATGACAATTTGGAAAAAATTGCACAAGCATTGCAGGTTGAACCCTATAAATTATATATGTGTACTCAATACAAAAGCATAAAAGAACTAAAAGAAGATATTAATCTTATGTTAGAAAATGCAAGCGAGGATGATATTAGACTTGCTTATAAGATTTTAAACAGTTTCTTGAATTAATGACATGTTTAAAGTTAATAATGTAAATTAATTTTTAATTATTATAAAACATCACAAATATCCTTAAAATTTTAATTTTATCTTTTTGTTCAAAAATTTCAATTTAACAAGTTTCTTATTGACATCATGTCACTATAATGATATATTAATTTTGACATTGTGTCAATATAAAAGGGGTATTGAATTGGATAAAATAGTGCTTGGTGCTTGGATATAAAAATGAACAGAAGAAATTTTATAAAAAATTCTTTAATTACAGCTAGTGTTATGGCATTTGGTGCAATACTTTCAAAATTTGTACCGCTAAAAATAAATAAGGAGAATAAAATGAAAATATTAGTAATAACGGGAAGCCCCAGAATTAACGGAAATTCTAATACTTTAGCGGATAATTTTAT
>CANROV010000103.1 GCA_947632315.1 Candidatus Gastranaerophilales bacterium | reverse complement strand
TCCATAGCTCGTTCAATCAATGTTCTTATTGCTTCTTTGTTATATGAAACAGGATATTTTACATATTGTATTTTTCCGCCGTTCATTAAATTCCAAAATCTGTTTTCCAAATCTTGTTTTTCAATCGGGGTAATTTTTTCCGTTACGTGACAGTGGAAACTGTTAGAAACATATCCTCTGTCTGAAACATTTGGTACAATACCGTATTTTTCACGGAATTGAGTAACCTGAAGTCCGCATAAGCTTTCTGCAGGCGTACCATATAATGCGTATAAGTTTCCGTCTTCCTCTTTAAATTCATTTACTCGCTTATTAATATATTCCATTACTTCAACAGCAAATTGACCGTCTTCAACAAGAGATTTTCCGTTATGTATTTCTTGTAATTCATTTAATGCGGTAATACCGAATGAAGCAGTTGCAGCCTTTAATAACGGTTTAATTTTATCGTGGAAGCCTAAGTGACCGCCGTAAAATCCGCCTTCACAGTATGCTAACGGGTTTGTTGAAGCTCTCATTTCGCCTAAATAATCATAAGTTCTTATGTGAATTTTTCTGATTAACTGTAAATAGTAATCGAGAACTTCATAAAAATCTTTGCTTTCTTTTTTAGCTTTTGCATAAATCATTGGTAAATGCAGGCTGATAGCTCCGATATTAAATCTTCCGACAAATATAGGTTTATCGTTTTCATCGGCAGGCTTCATTCCGCCACGTTCAAACCAAGGAGATAAGAAAGCTCTGCAGCCCATTGGTGATATTACTCTGCCGTATTTCTTATAAATGCCTGCAACATACCCTTCTCCTGTTAAACTTAACCAATCAGGATACATTGAACGTTGTGAACATTCTAAGCCTGCTTCAAATACGTCTTCTAAAACTCCGCCTTTTCCGTGAAGATTTTTATCGTATAAGAATACTAATTTCGGGAATAAAACAGGTTTTTTGCATTCTTTTTTGCCTTGTCCGTTCTTTCTTGTATTTAAAGCGGCAATTGATGCCATTTTTTCATATTCACCTGTACCTAAGCCAAATGTTATTGTTATGAACGGATAATCACCTCTTGATGAAGCAACTGTATTAAATTTATATTCCCAGCCTTGGAAGCCTTGTTCATAATCTGTTTCAACATCTTTTAATGCTTCTTTCCTTGCTTGTTCAAAGCTTAATCCCATTGAAATATATCGTTCATATTGTTTGTTATAAGTTTTTTCCGCATACGGAGCAAGCAGTTTATCAACTTCAGGTACGGTAAATCCGCCATACTGCTGGCTTGCTGCTGCCATTACAATATCGCCTATAACATCAAAAGCTACGGCTAATGTCTTTGGTTCGTTATACCAAAGATTTCCCATTTCAAATCCGCCTTTTAATACTTCTGCTACATCAAATAAACAGCAGTTCATTGTGTCTCTTCTTGCTGACATATCATGAATGTATATGTATCCGTCACGAATAGCTTGCAAATCTTCTACGGTTAAGAAAAACTTTTTATATAGTTCTTTATTTAATTGATTAAAAATTAAAGAGCGTTTTGTTGAAACTAAAGCCGAATCGGAGTTTGAATTTTCTTTATCCCCGATATACATTATTTTTTGGCTTTCTTGATATACCTTATCAAGCATTCTTACAAAGTCTTGTTTATAGTTGCGATAATTTCTGTAACTTTCGCAAACCTTATGATTAACATTTTCTAAAGCTTCCTCAACAATGTTGTGCATCTCTTGGATGTATACTTCTTCTTTTCCTATATTTTGAACTTCATTCTGCACTATAGAGCATATTTTATCCAATTGTTCCTGTGTAAAATCAATCAAAACACGTCTTGCCGATTTTGTAACGGCATTAATAACTTTTTGTACATCGAATTTTTCTTTTGTTCCGTCTTTTTTAATGACAAAAATTTGTTTCGTTTCGCTGCTTTCCATATTACACTTCGCTCCCTTTTTTTTGTGCAAAAACTTATTGCAAATTTGCAACATAGTTTTTTTTATTTTTTTCCCAAATCTCATGTAATTATATTTTATTTTACAATATTTTTACATGACTGTAAATATATCGAAATGATTATTCCGAACCTTTTTTATCAATTTCTTCAATGTAATTTTTATCGGCTTCAAATGAAGCTTTTAATACTTCATTAAGTGTGATAAATTCATTTCTGTTATATTCCATCATTTCTGCAATAACCATATCTGCATCTACATTCTGTTTCGGATTTATTTTATGCTTCTTTGCCGAACTTACAAGAAGTTCTAATTCCGCAGGAGTATAAATGCTATTTGTGCTTTTCATTGTGTCTATTACTTTTTCATAATCAAACTCTTCGGCAGATTCTTTTTCGCCATACTTATACAGCGTATATTTTATCATATCCGAAATGGCAAAATCTTTCATATTGCCTATCGGTATTTTTAAATCGGCTCTGCCGGGCCTTATTAATGCAGGGTCTATCATTTGCGGATTGTTCGCTGTTGAAATCCACACTGCTCCCCTTTCGGCACAATTTTCAGAACAATTTAAAAATGTTCTTACTTCTTTTATAAATTCTCTGTCCTTTTTTCTGTCTAAAAAATAATTATCTATATCTTGCGGAAAATATATTATTGTATGCTTATCTGTTTCTTTATAGTTCTTTTCAGCATTATCAAATGCTTCTTTTATGCGCTTTGCATTTCCGGCATGATCTTCATTATCTAATATAATTGTTTCAACTGGAGTGCCAAAGTATTTTAAATGTTCGCATACTTTCTCTGCCATATATGTTTTACCGCTTCCCGTAGGCCCGTATAGTAAAACTCCGTTTGGTACAACTTTTGTTGATGTTAAATATGCTATTTTTTTATGAGAAACTATCGGTACTATTAAATTTAATGCAAGTTTATATTTTTCCGGGCCGTATCCTTGAACCGCATTAAGTCCGATTTCATTTCCGTCATTTTTTAAAGGAATAGATGCAAGTCTCATAAAATTATAATGATATTCCGCTGCATCTTCAAATGATACTCCCAGCTTGGTTGAAAGTTTGTTTATTGTGTCTTGATATTTCTTCTCTATTCTCTCTTCTTCGGCTTTTCTTTCTCGCTCTTGTACTTTCGTTTGATAGCACGCTAGAGTTGTTGCTCCGATATAAAGTGCAATTATGCCGACTGTTAACGGGTCAAAAAATCCAAATGACGGATACTTTTTGTTTGGCTTATTTATTGCAGGTATCGCTGTTTGATTCGTTTCATTGGTTTGATTCGTTTGTGCGTTCTGTTGTCTGTTGTTCCTATTGATTCTTCTTACAGGCATGGATGTATTTATTGCAGAAATATACATATATAATTACTCCTTTTATTTTTTTAACAGTTCATTTGCTTCTTTTAGTAATGCATTTCGCTTATTTTCATTTGCTAAGGTTCCTATAAACTTCTTATATGAATTCCAAACCTCTTCTCCTTCGCTTAATAAAGGACGTATAGTTATAAAATGTTCGGTTCTTCCCCCTCTTAATACAGCCGGATCAACTTTTGTAATGTCTGCTGCTTCGGATATCCATACATATCCTCTTTCTCTGCAGAATTGAGTGTCCAAAAGTACTCTCGTCACTTCTACAATATTGCTTGTCCTTCTTTCAGGTGCAAGTTTATCTAAATCTCTGACTAATATTGCCGTGCGTTCTCCCGTCGCTTTATAATTTTCTTCCGCCTTCTTAAATAATTTACTTATTACCGCCCCTGTTTCGGTTATACTCATTTCACCGGCTCTCGGTGCTTTTTCTATTTTATATCCGGCTTCGCTTAAATCTTTTAAAAAATCGCCTATTGCTTTGTCTTTGCCCAGACAATCAGGCCCATAGAAGCATACTCCGTTAACCCTGGCCGTTCCTGTTTCTTTTACATCTTGGATTAAAAATTCTTTTGCTTTCTCGGTTAAATTTTCACTTATTCCTTTTGTATCTTCTATTATCGTATTAACCTGCGGATTAGCTGATAAATCCTTTATTCCGCCTTTGACAGTTGAACTTAAATTCTTTTTTAATATAACAGCACCCGCTATTGCAGCTAATAACAATCCTGCCGTTATTATTAATTTTTTATTGGATTTTATGGTTTGTAAGTTAAATTTTTTCTTGGAATTTTTACTTAAAAATTCATCTTTCTTTTGCCCTTGAATGGTATTTTGCCAGTTTGGCATGTTAGAAAAAATTTGTGTTCCTTTATTTTCTGTTTGACCGAATTTATGCTTGCCGTAATTGTTGTAATTCCTTGATATTATTGGCATGATTTCCATGACGAAAAATCTCCTTTACCCAAAAAACATTTTAACAAATTTTTCAAGCATAAATCTTAAGAGTATATAACAATTGAAATATTAATTTACATAATATTAAAATCAAAAGACTAATTGTCAAAATTTTAATTATATTTTAAAATTAGCGTATGAATTTGGCAGGATATGTAATAAAAAGAATAATACAAACTATACCTTTATTATTTTTAGTATCATTAATAAGCTTTTTTTTGATACGTTTAGCTCCTGTTGACCCGTTGGCAGAGTTAAAATTAAACCCTTCCATAACTCAAGAAACACTTGATTATGAAGTTCAAAGACTTGGCTTGGATAAGCCGGTTATTGTACAGTACGGATTATGGCTTAAAAGTTTTGTCAAAGGTGATTTGGGATATTGTACAACAGGTGAAAAGGTGTCTGATAAATTGATGGAAAGAATTCCGAATACCCTGCTTTTGACGGGATTTGTTATTCTCTTTACTTGGCTGGCAGGTATACCGCTGGGAATAGTTGCAGCTCTTCATTGGCGAAAACCGATAGACAGAATATTAACTGTTTTATCAAGTATAGGCATGGCTATTCCATCATTCTTTTTCGCTTTGTTATTACTCTTATTCGCAGTAAAAACAGGCTGGTTTCCGACCGGCGGTTTGACAAGTTATAATCATTCCGAAATGACTGCTTTCGCTAAATTTACGGATATACTTCATCACCTTGTTTTACCCGTCATAGTTTTGTTTACTATTTCATTATCCGGACTTCAAAGACAAATGCGGGGGAATCTTTTAGATGTATTAGAATCTGATTATGTTAAGTTTGCTCGGGCTAAAGGTTTAAGTGAAACAAAAGTTATATATAAACACGCTCTTAGAAATGCAATTAATCCTATGGTAACATTATTGGGATTTGAATTTGCGTCTCTTTTAAGCGGTGCAGCTTTAACGGAATACGTTTTTCAATACCCCGGACTTGGCAGATTAATTCTGGAGGCTGTTATGAAATCTGATATTAATCTGGTTATGGCATCTTTAATGATTGGTACTATTATGCTTGTTATCGGTAATTTACTCGCAGATATTCTGTTAAAATTAGTAGATCCGAGATTGGAGGCTTCGTAAATGAATAACCTCCCGGATTTTAATTCCGTTAATCGTGAGAATATTTTTAAAATAATTTGGAAAGATAAATTTGCAAGATGTGCATTAATTGTACTTTCTTTTTTGTATATTTCTGTTTTTCTTGCTTCATTTATCAGTCCTTATTCTAAAGATTATTCAAACAGAGCAAAATCGTACTGCCCTCCTTCTAAAATATATATCATTAATGAAAAGGGCAGATTATCACTGCCTTATACATATAATTACTTAAGATATTTCGATAAAGATAATTTTGAAACAAAGTATAAAGAAGATAAATCACATAAATATAGAGTTAAATATTTCGCTAAAGGAGCCGAATATAAAATATTAGGAATTATTCCTTTTGACAGACATTTTTATAATACTGAAAAAGGCGGGGAACTATACCTTTTAGGCACGGATATGAACGGTCGTGATAATTTCTCACGTCTTTTATACGGCGGTCAAATATCATTAACAATTGGTTTTTTGGCTTTGCTGGTGTCTTTTCCCTTAGGAATGCTTTATGGCGGAATATCAGGATATTTCGGCGGTAAAGTTGATTTTATTATGATGAGAACGGCTGAAGCAATTATGTCAATTCCTAGTTTCTATTTGTTAATAATAATGGCTTCTATTTTGCCTGCTAATATGACAAGCATTCAACGATTTACTCTTATTGTTATCATCCTTGCTTTAATCGGATGGGCAGGATTCTCCAGAGTTGTAAGAGGTATGGTGCTTTCAATAAAAAAACGTGAGTTCGTTATTGCTTCTGAAGCTATAGGTGCTTCTTCTTTAAGAACAATCATAAAACATATTCTCCCCCAGACAATCAGCTATGTAATTGTTGCTATGACATTAAGTGTTCCTTCATATATTTTATCAGAATCAGGATTAAGCTTTTTGGGATTAGGTATTCAACAGCCCGATGCAAGCTGGGGAAATATGTTAAAAGAGGCTCAGGAATTTATAAATATTGTTTCTCGACCTTGGCTTTTGACTCCCGGTTTCTTAATTTTTATTGCGGTATTATCATTTAATGTTATTGGTGATACAATTAGAGATGCGGTTGATCCTAATAGCAGAGAAAGATAGTTTATGCATAATTTTTTTAGTTATTTTCAAATTGCTGACGCTGATATTTTGTTAAGAATTATATTAGCAATAATTTTA
This sequence comes from Candidatus Gastranaerophilales bacterium, assembly GCA_947632315.1. GTDB lineage: Bacteria > Cyanobacteriota > Vampirovibrionia > Gastranaerophilales > Gastranaerophilaceae > Avigastranaerophilus. Next base: position 218 of record CANROV010000103.1, on the reverse strand, counting down.
GGTTCTGTTATAGGACTTGAAAGAGAATTAACTAATAAATCAGCCGGTTTGCGTACTCAAATTATGGTATGCCTCGGAGCTTGTATTTTTACTATACTTTCAATATACGGGTTTTCTACTGCTGTTACACTCTACCCGTTAGGTGACCCTTCAAGAGTCGCAGCTCAAATAATTACCGGTATAGGTTTTATAGGCGCAGGAACAGTGCTGAGGCAGGG
>CANROV010000102.1 GCA_947632315.1 Candidatus Gastranaerophilales bacterium | reverse complement strand
CATTTCTGCTCCGAAGAGATTGAATCAATATACTTTTCATTATTTATTTTTAATTCATCACTAATTCCAAGCCCGCATCCTACAGAAATTACATTATAATTTGAAATAACTTTTAAAATGTCCTCAAAATTACAAAATGTAATTTCAGGCGCCATCGAAGCAACAATCTTAATAACATCAGAAACAGTTGCTAAAGTTATATATCCTGCCCCTGTTTTTAATGCCGAAATACTTGACAAGTATGAAGCACCTATATACTTTTTTGAACCTGCAATATTTAAAATTCTGCCAAAAGTAGATTTATTTGAATCCTGACATCTTTTAGGGAAATTATCTTTTACAAATTTTTTTAAAACATACTCAGCCATTTTGTCTTATTGCCTCATATAAAACTATAGCAACAGAATTAGAAAGATTTAAACTTCTTTGCCCTTCCATCATAGGGATTGTTATTGATTTTTCAGGATTTGAAAACAATATACTCTCAGGTATTCCTCTTGTTTCAGGGCCAAAAACAAGGAAATCTCCACTTTTAAAATTTACATCAGTATATTTATTCTTAGATTTTGTCGTTAAATAATAGAAATTAGAATTTTTAAAATCACTTAATAATAAATCGAGATTATCATATCTAAAAATTTCAGTACTGCTCCAATAATCAAGACCTGCCCTTTTAAGATATTTATCAGTAAGAGAAAATCCCAATTTGCCGACCAAAAATAATTTTGCCCCGGTACAAGCACATAATCTGACTATATTACCGGTGTTTTGAGGAATTTCAGGTTCATATAAAACAATATTAAATTTACTGTTTATCATCATTTAAAAATCTTTTGCTTTCAATTAAAACGGGAATACCTCTAATTACGCACATTCCGACAGTTATATAAACCAATATATCAGCCGTGGTAATCAAATATGGCTGTATATCTGCGTACAAAACAAACGAATTGACTGAAATAGCGTCATAATGAGTATAATTAGGGATATAAGCAATAATAAGCAACAGAAATACCAAAGTTTTGGCAACTCCGTAAACAGCTCTTGAAAATCTTGAAGCGGTAAGAAACCAGCATATTTTATTTTGCATCATGGTAGAACTGCCAAACGCTGTATAACCTTGAGATAATGCAATACTTCTAAATCCGTCAGTTAAAATTCCTCTGGTAACAACAACCATAGGAACCCAGGGGGCAACAGAGCCCATTATTGCAAACGCAATCCAATATATATTTTCAACTACTCTATCACCTAATATGTCAAAAACCGAACCGAATTTTGACTGTTCATTTAATTTTCTGGCTACATAACCATCTAAACCGTCAAGAATAATAACAAATAACGTTATAAATACAGATGATATTGCAAAAGCAGGATGTCCTGAAAACAGAAATTCTATTGCAATAAAAGCTAAAATCATTCTTAAAATTGTAAGCAGATTTGCCATTAATATATTCCTCTTAAACTATTAATTAATTATTTATCTTTTACTTCTTGAAAGAGCAAAGTTCACGGAATCTAAAGCCTTAACTTTATCACCAAGCATAATTTTTTCAGCTTCTTCAAGGACTTTAACAACATTAAAACCGTTATGACCGTCACTTCTTGCTTGTTTGCCCTGTTCTATACAATTTAAGAAATGCTGGCACTCAAGCTTTAACGGTTCTATCTCAATATAATCAAGCACCTCTGTTTTTGACACTTTAGGTGAAGAACTTTCAAATATTTGTAATTTATTTTCAGCTAATGTATCATCGAATATTGCAGTTGCTTTTGTTCCACGAACCAACAGGTTAACACGTTTTTGCGGATGAATCCAGCTGTCAGATATATGAGCTATAATACCGCCTTCATATTCTATGGTAACATGAGTAATATCCATAATATCATTATTATCTGAGGAAGCACCTACAGCGCTAATAACACGAACAGGTTCTTTTCCGAGAACATAACTTGTCATTGATACATCATGCGGAGCCAAATCCCACATAACGCTTCTGTCATTTTTAAAATGATTTATATTTAACCTGTCGCTTTGGACATAACGTATTTCACCGAGAACGCCTTCTTGAATGAGCATTTTTAAACGATTTACAGCGGGATGATACATCAATAAATGTCCCACCATTAAAACCATATTATTTTTACATGCCAGATTTGTTAAATCTTTTGCTTCCGCAGAAACAGTAGAAATAGGTTTTTCGACATAAACATGCTTACCCGACTCAATAGCTTTTTTAACAATCTTATAATGAGTATGACTGGGAGTAACAACAGCAACAGCTTGAATATCAGGATTAGTAAATATTTCATTCGAGTCTGCAATAATATTTATATCAGGATACTGCTGTTTTAAATTTTTTCTGTTTTCTTCATCCAAATCGCAAACAGTATGTAATGCATTTAAATTATAAAAATTTCTAACTACATTTTTTCCCCATATACCGCAGCCAATAACGGCAACCTTACGTGATTTCATTTTTCTACTCCAAAAAATTCTGAATTATCGATATTTTTATTTTAAAAAATAAGAACACAAAGGTCAAATTAAATATTTATTAAGGATTTACAATTTTAATTCTATTATCTTTTTTGACCTCAAAAGGCTGATTTAAAGATTTTATATAATCAATTGTGACTTTATCTTTATCAAAATCATAATTTTGAATAATATCAGACTCGGGGCGTTTAAGCATGTCTAAGCCGTCACCGCCTCCAAGCATAAATTCATCATATATTGCTGTATAAATTTTATTTGGATTCGGATTATTTATATCAATTATATGTTTTTCATTATTTGAATCAATATAATACAATTCTTTTATATTACCCAGTGTGTCAATTGAATAAGTTAAGCCTGAAACCTGAATTATACCCGGTTTATGATTATCTGCGGAAACAGATTTTGCACACATTTTTAACGCAGCAACCAAATCTTTTTCATTCAATTTAACCTTTGATAATTTATTATTAAACGGAAAAATGCTTGAAATGTCACGTTCGGAAATAACACCTTTATCAACACTGCCTCTAAAATTAGCGGAATTAATTAATACAATATCAGCGCCTAATTTTTCTTTTATAGCATCAGCAACGAAATCAGCCCAAGGATTTTCTTCCGTAATACAATTTTTAGGTAACGCATCCACATAACGCAAAGTACCAATTACAGGACTTTCTCCGAGAATAGAATCAGATACTTTTGACATAATCATATTAGGAGAATAAATATTTGTATCCATAACATTATTTTGAACATAAGTAATTTTTCCGTCTTTATCAAATTCAAGATTTAATATTCCGTAGTGACTGCCGTCTCTTCCTGCCTGAGTTATAACAACAGGTTCTCCTGAGGGCGAATAAAGTAAATTTTTACCTTCTTCCACACCTGAAATTAAATCATGAGAATGACCGCCGAGAATAACATCAATACCGTCAACAGATGTTGCTATATCTTTTTCAAGTGCATATCCGCCGTGAGAAAGTAATATTATTTTGTTTAATCCTTGATTTCTAAGTTTATTCACCTCTTGAGCTAATTCTGTTTTAGTTTGTTCAACATCATCAATTGTAATTCCCTCAAGTTTCTTTTGGGTACTAACTCTTGTATTAATATCCGGAGGCTGTATTCCAATTAAACCGTACTTTTCCCCATTACTGCCTTCAACAACGGTTGAGCGCATAACTTTTTTTGATAATTCTGAATTATTATCAGGAAAATTCATATTCATACCTAAAATTTGTGCTTTGGAATTTTTTAATAAATTTCCGCAAATTGATGCAGTAATATCAAATTCATGATTTCCGAGAGTCTCAGCGTCAATACCTGCAATATCTAAAAATTTTTCAGCAACATTATTACGTTTATCATCCGAGCCAATAAACGTATCACCGGAACAAAGTTTAAAGAAGTCTTGTCCTTTTTCTTTTGCTAAATATTTAGCATGCTCACCTGCAGAAACCAATCTTTCCATTTTTGGCACCTGACCGTGAACATCATTTATGTAAAAAATTGATGTTTTTGTTTTATTATCATTTGTTTTTTGATTGTTTACTGCTGTATTTACACCGAAAAGAGAATTATTTGTTTGTTTTGATAATATATTCATTTTTATGTTCCAATAACTATTCATTAATTTCAAAAACTAAAAAAGAAATTTTTGCGCATTATCAAATATATTGTAAATTATATTTACAATATATTTTTATCAGACATATTAATCTTATCCAAATCAGCTAAAGTTGTTATTTTGAAATTTGAATAATCGCCCTCGGTTATGTAAACAGGAATATTCAATTTCTCAAATAACAAAGAATCATCAGTATAGTTTTTATTTTCAAGCTGTCTGTGAGCTTCAAAAATTTTAGAATATTCAAATATTTGAGGAGTTTGAGCATTCCAAAGGAAATTTCTATCGGCAGTAGAAACAATAAATATAGTATCTATTGTTTTTACCGCAACTATTGAAGCTCCGTACTTTATGGCATTTTCCAAACATAGCTTAATTGTATTTTTATTTACAAAAGGACGTGCGCCATCATGTATTATTACATATTTACAACCGGAACATGCTTTAAGCCCTTTATAAACAGATTCTTGTCTTGTCTTTCCGCCCTCAATAACTTTTACTTTTTTACAAGATTCAAATATTGATTTAACTTTATCTAATATATCTATATTAGCAGGTATAATCACTTCATCAATATTTTCAAAAGCAATAAATTTATCAGCAGTAATTTTTATTACAGGCACACCTTTAATTTCATACAATAATTTATTTATACCTTTGAACCTGGAAGAAGAACCGCCTGCCGTTATAATCGTACTCAGCATAATATACCTTTAAAATGATTATATGTTTTATTCATAAATATTTTTTCAGATATTACTTCTTTAACATTACCGTCAATAACGGTAACAGATGGTGAATTATCTTTATTGTTTACTGACCCGATTAATTTGAACATATTATCATCGATTTTATCAAATATTTCACTCGGAATACACAATACAAGAGAATAATCCTCACCGCCCCATTTAACAAATTCCTTATAGTCAAGATTATTTTGTTTTGAAAAAATTAAGAGTTCATTATCAATAGGCACTTTATTAATATCAATTTCAACTGAACGCTTGCTATTGAAAGCAATTTTATACAAAGCATCAATAAGCCCGTCAGATGTATCCATAGCCGTAATATTTCTATCAACAAACTTTGAAATATATTCCGCTTCACGAATTTTAGGCAGGGGATTAATCTGAGCCTGAATTAATTTTTCATCCGCATAAAGGAAATTTTGAAGAGCAAAGAGTCCTGCGGCACTTGAACCTGACGTACCTGCAATAACAATATAATCATCTTTATTTGCATTATTTCTTTGAGATAAATAACTTGAAGATTTTTTACCGATTGCACATACAGATATAACAATTTTATCAGAAGCGGTAATATCACCGCCTATAACTGCAACACCATATTCATTACAGATATCATTTATGCCCTTATAGAGTTCAGAAACGAAATTTCCTTCGACGGTATTGGGAAGTGAAAGTGAAACCGTAATATATTTAGGAATAGAAAGGCTTGCAGCCAAATCACTTAAATTAACGGCAACAGATTTTCGACCAAGCATATACGGAGACGTTGTATACATTGTAAAATGCACATCCTGCACTAAAGTATCATGGGTAACAAAAATTCCCAAATCTTCTAAATATGCACAATCATTACCTAAATATGAATTAACATCTAAAGTATTATTTATAATTTTTAAAAAATCCAGTTCTTTCATAATAATATTCTAACACTAAACAAAAGAATAATTTAAATATGTAACATATTAGTTTATATATACTTTTAAAACTAAAATAAGCATGTACAATAAAAATAAAGGTATATAAACAAATAAACAAAAGCCGGATGTTATTACATAAAAGGGGACTTAGAGGGGCATAAATGTTAGAGTTCAATTATCGTAACGTAACAAAAGAGGTTATCGGAGATGAAAACGGACTTAATATAGAAGAAGAATTTAGTAACTATAAAGACATTATTCATCAAATTATAGCCGATTTAAATTCTAATAAGGACAAACCCGGACAAAAACTTCAATGGATGAACCTTGGATACAATGAAGAAACAATATGGTATGTAAAAGAATTTGCCGCTATGGTGGAAAATCGTTTTGATAACATATTAATATTGGGAATGGGCGGTTCTGCATTGGGCGGTAAATGCGTATGTGAAGCTCTTTTACCACCATATTGGAATTTATTAACAAAAGAACAAAGGAATAATTATCCCAGAATATTTTTCTTGGATAATATAGATCCCGACCAAATGAATTCATTGTTAAATATACTGGATTTAAAGAAAACATTGGTAAATGTTGTAACAAAATCAGGTTCAACAGCTGAAGTTATGGCTCAATATATGGTTTTAAAAGACCGAATGGAAAAAGAACTTGGAGATGATTACAGAAAAAATGTAATAGCAACAACAGACAGAAATATAGGAATATTAAAACAACTGTCAGACCAAGAAGGTTATAAAACATTTTTTATCCCCGATGATGTTGAAGGAAGGTTCTCGGTATTTTCAGCAGTAGGTTTATTACCCTTTGCACTGGTAGGTATTGATATTGAAGAAATTACCCAAGGTATTAAAGATATGGATTTAGCTTTAAAAAATACCGACATTCGTTATAATATAGCCGCACAAAATGCTTTAATCCATTTTCTTATGGATACAAAAAAGGGTAAAAAGATTTCCGTAATGATGCCATATTCAAACAGATTAAGATATATAGCTGAT